>JALZAX010000202.1 GCA_030948055.1 Verrucomicrobiota bacterium
GTCGAAGTCCGCTATACCGGCCCGGAAACAGTCAGCCGCGAAAAAATTCTGGCGCAGATGCGGACGAAAGTCGGCCAGACCTATTCCGACACGATCGTCGAACAGGATATTCGGAATCTCTACGCCACGGGGCAATTGCAGAATGTCCGCATTTACGGGGAGCCGGCGGGCGACCAGGTGAACGTGATCGTGGCTGTGCAAACGCGCGCCAGCGTTCGCGCAATCGAAATCAACGGCGCCACGCGCATGTCCGCCAAATCCCTGCGCAAAATGATCAAGGTGAAAATGAACGGGCCTCTCAGCGAAGAAGCGCTCGGCACTGCGCGGCAGGACATCGTCGATGCCTATCGGGCGAAGGGTTATAACGACATTGATGTCCGTTATGAAGTGCAGACCGATCAGGAACACGGCACTTCGCGCGCGGTCTTCACCATTAACGAAGGCGTCAAAGGAGCGGTCAGCCGCATCCATTTCGCGGGGAATGCGCACGTCAGCGATTACAAGCTGCGCAAGCAGATGAAGACCAAGACGAAGACGATCATTTCGTTTTTGGACAAATCCGGTCGGCTGGAGGAATCGCAACTGAATCAGGACCTCGATTCAATCCGCGAATACTACCAGAACCAGGGCTACGTCGATGTCGAAGTAAAGGACGTGCGGCGTGAGCGTTCCGGCGGGCGCATGACGCTTGTCATTCCGATCGTGGAAGGGACCAAGTATCACGTCGGAAAGATCAACGTCAAAGGCACCAAGATGACCTCGGCGGAAAAAGTTCGGAAGATCCTGAAGATCAAGGAAGGAGCCGTTTATTCGCCAAAAGAAATTCGCGAAGATGCCAAGAAAATCGCCGACGCCTACGGCAGTGGTGGCTATGTAGATTTAGTGGTACAACCAGCTGGCACGCCTTCCGGTCCGGGCAGGATCGACGTGACGTTTTCGATCGAGGAAGGCAATCGCGCCTTCGTGCAGCGGGTCAACATCGTGGGCAATACGCGCACGAAAGACAAAGTGATCCGGCGCGAAGTGCTAGTCACCCCGGGCGATATTTATAGCACCACGCGCGTCGAAGTGAGCAAGAAGCGCCTGGAAAATCTCGGGTATTTCTCGCACGTGGAGACCTACCCCGACGACACGAATGTGCCGGGTCGCAAAGATCTGACCGTCGAGGTGGAAGAAAAACGTACCGGCTCACTTAACTTCGGCGCTGGCTTCAGCACCGTGGATAGCTTTGTCGGTTTCGTTGAGCTGACCCAGGGAAATTTCGATCTGATGAACTGGCCCACCTTCACCGGGGCCGGACAAAAATTTCGTCTCCGGCTGCAAGGCGGCCAGCAGCGAAAAGATTTTGTTCTCGGTCTCACAGAGCCCTGGTTTCTTGACCGACCGCTCTCCCTCGGGAGCGAACTTTTCTATCACGAAGCAAACTTCCTCAGCTCTGTTTACGATCAGCGGAACTACGGCATCTCGATTCTAGCGCGGAAGCCTATCACGCGCTTTCTTTCTATGAGTCTTGAGTATCGCCTGGAGGAAATCGACCTTTTCAATGTTAACCGGACCGTCTCGAACACGATCTCAATCGACAAAGGCGCGCACACCAAAAGCCAGATCACGCCCAGCTTGATTTTCGAGACGCGCGATAATCCGTTCATCACGCGTAAGGGCCAACGAATTGTCTTTACTCCTTTTGTGGCCGGCGGATTTCTCGGCGGCGACACGCAAACTTTTGGAGGCGACATCGAAGCCTCGCAATATTTCCATCTCCCGGCCGATCTTATCCTGCTGGTCAACGGCGAAGTCGCGGCGGTTGACACGTGGGGCAACGGTAAGCGGTCGGGGATCTACGGCGAGGGAGTTCCAATCTTCGACCGCCTCTTTTTGGGCGGCTCGAACAACTTGCGTGGTTTTAATTTCCGCGACGTAGGGCCGAAGGACAAAAACGGCGAGCCACTCGGTGGGAGAACGCTGGTTCGCTGGACGGTGGAAATGACCTTCCCGATTATCGAGAAGGTGCGTGGCGCGGTATTTACCGACGCCGGCATGGTTGATCCGAACGCATTTGATGTCGGAGGACGGCTCTCTTCCGATGTCGGCATTGGCCTTAGATTAGACTTGCCGGTTGGCCCAATCCGTATTGATTACGGCTTCCCGATACAGACTGGCGGCAACAACAGCAACGCCGGGAAATTCAACTTCAACGTCGGTTATCAATTTTGAACGAATAGTTGCCGGCGGGGTCTATTACCTCTCCATTCGGTCCTGGAACATCTGTTTATGAAAAAGCTTCTCTCTCTCGCTTTGCTGGCTTCGCTTGCATTACCCGGCGCCGCCTTCGCGCAAGGCCCTCTGAAAATCGGTACGATCGATATGAATCGTGCCTTTAAAGAATACAACAAAACCAAAGACGCCGAGGCTAAGATCAACCAGGCCAAGGATGCCGCGAAAAAGGAATACGACGATCGCGCAGACGCCTACAAAAAAGCGCTCGATGAGATCAACAAACTCAATCAGCAGCTCGAATCCCCGGCTTTGAGTGCGGACAAAAAGACTTCGACCGCCAAGGAGCGTGACGAAAAAATCGCGACCATCAAAAACATGGAACGCGAGATCAACGAATTCCGCCAGACGCGCGAACGCCAGTTGCAGGAGCAGGCTCTGCGCATGCGTGAAGGAATCGTCAAAGAAATCACCGACGTGGTCATGGATAAGGTGAAGACCAACAGTTACGACCTGGTTTTCGACAAATCAGGCATGAGCTTGAACGGAGTGCCGATTCTATTGTTCTCTCGCGATAACGCGGAGTTTACCAACGACATCATCGCGGTCTTGAATAAGCCCGGTCGCGTCACGGATTCGGCTGCGCCCGCCGCCGCCGCTTCCGCCGCGCCCGCTGCCGCTGCTCCTTCTGCCAGTGCGGCTACTACGCCGAAAAAGCCCTAACACTTCTTAACAACTCAGAAACGGAACACACGCGGCGAACACCGCGTGTGTTTTTGTTTAAATGCGCGTCACGCTCGTCATCTTCTTCGCCGCGGTTTCGGCAGTATTCGCGCAAGACTGGGAAGCGACCGTTACGCCTTACGCGCCCGGTTCGTTCCCCGAGCTCAAGCCCGTCCATCTGCAATACAGTTTCGGCTGGGGCAACGTCATCGCCGCCAGCCTGGATCTTCATATCACCCGGCCGGACGGGCATTATCGTTTAGAAGGCAGCGGTACCACCACCGGCGCGGCGCGGGCGCTCTGGAAGTTCGACGGAAAACAAACCGCCGTAACTGATGCGCACACCTTGCTGCCGGTGGAAGTGCACGAGACCGAGGTCGCACGCAATAAAACCTCGGAAACGGAAATAAATTTTACGGCGACCGGCGCGAGCAGTCGTCGCGAAGAGCGTCGCGGCTCGGCCGTTAAATCAAAAACGCGCGAGTTCGCTTTTCCGCATTTGATGAGCATGAGTTCCGCGCTGCTTTATTTGCGCAGCCAGGCGCTCACCGATGGCACGGTCGAGCGCATTGTCGTTTATCCGGCGACCACCGCTTATCTTTGCACGGTGAGTGTGCGGGGCCACGAACGGCTCACCGTTCCCGCGGGCAGTTACGATGCGATCAAACTCGATTTGCAACTCACCAAGATCGACAAGAACCGCGCGCTGAAAGCACACAAGAAATTCAAACGCGCCACCGTCTGGCTTTCTAACGACAACGATCGCCTGATCCTGCGCATCGAAGCGCAAATTTTTATCGGGACGGTTTCTGCCGACTTGCAATCGGTGCAGTTCGACAACGCCAAACCGTGAACCACTCCTGCCCGCAATGCTTCGCCTAGCGATGCAGGCGGGCGTTAGGCCGTAACTAACGACCTTCGTAAATGGGCTCGCCGTCCGGAGTCGTCATTTGCGGTGGGCGGCGGTAAACTCGCGGGCGCGGCACGATCACGTTGGCCGTGACGCCGGGTGCTCGCTGTCCGGGCATCAAACCCATTGCGGCCAGGGTTTCGCGATCAAGCCGCCCGCTCGAGGCGATGCGAAACCGCGCTTGAAACGCGCGCAGAGCAAATTGTGTATCGGGCCCAACCTCGCCATCGATTGGGCTTCGCAAATAACCGCGCCGCGCGAGCAGACTCTGCGCGGTCATGATTATGCGCCGTTGCACCTCCGGCGAGGCGTCTTGATACGGTGTTCCACCTAATGCCTCGCCCGGTGCCGGGGTTAGGGGACGTTCATCATAAAAATTCTCGTTGGCCGGACGCTCTTGCTCGGGCCGGACCGGCGCATCATCACGCAAATCCGAATTCTCTGGCGGCGGCGTGCTGGTGATTTTGGGCGGCGGAGGCGTCGCGCGCGCAACCGGCGCGGACGCGGTCGGTCCTTTCACCCCCAGGGCCGTTTGCGTCTCGCCATTTAACTCCCCCGTCACCTGCAGGCCGTTGCGAATTTGGTAACGGCGCAAGGCCGCGCTCGTGTCTGCGTCCTTCTTGCCCGTTATCTCGCCGTAGTAAAACCCCTGATCCTTCAAGACCTGCTGGGTCGACGCGATCGCTGGATCGGACTGCGCGCACGCAAAACTAACCGCGCAGAAAATCGCGAGAACCAGAATTGTTGTCCTCATAAGGTTTGGAGTTGGACGCTATTTGCCCATCCACTATTCAGGCCCGGCCGCACTCAGCGCCAGTGTCTTTTGTTGGTTTGCGATTTCACGGTAATGCACCAGGCCGTCGGTGATCGCCGCGGCCAATTGCTCGCGATATTCGTCCGTAGCAATTTTTGTCAGGTCGTCGTGGTTGGTCAGGAAACCAGCTTCTACCAAAACAGCCGGGTGTCGCACGTTGGCCACCACGTAGAATTGTTCCGCGCGTGTACCGCGATCGAAAGCATGCGTCCGCCTAACGAGTGCTTCCTGCACAAATCCGGCCAGGCTCTGGCTCGCCAGATTTTCCGGTGTGGCGCCGGTCGCTTCAAGAAATCGCAGCCAGGAAGGAAAAATACTCTTCGGCATTTGATGCACCGCGTAGAAGGTTTGCACTCCGGTCGCTTCGGTGCGCGCTCCTTCGTCAAAATGGATGCTGACGAAAATTCCGTCATCTTGCTTGTTCGCGAGTGCGGCCCGCTCGGGAAGGGTTTTTCGTGCATCACTCTCGCGCGTCATCATCGTGGAAAGACCCTGCATTCGGGCAAGTCGTTCCACTCGCCGCGCTACATCGAGGGTGAGATCTTTTTCCATCACGCCGTTCCGCATCGTCCCGGAGTCGTCACCGCCATGGCCGGCGTCGATGATCACCAGGGAGAGTGGTCCTGATTTTGCCGATGGCAGCCTTGCTCTCGGTAGGCGCGGGAGGGGCGGTAGAAGTTCAAACCAGATGAGACTGACCACCA
>JALZAX010000203.1 GCA_030948055.1 Verrucomicrobiota bacterium
TCGCAGGCACGAGGAAATTCTATCAGCTCTCACCTCCTTAGGTCGCTGGAGGTTTTCTCTTTCTCAACCGAGTGGCCAGAGACGCACAACACATCGCCGGCAGTTGATCTTCGTCTTGTTAGGGAGAATCCCTTAGGAAAATAAAGTAGGTAATAAAACCAAACGATAGTAAACGATGATGAGATCTTCCATCGCTGTTCTTAAACACAATCGTTCGCCGTGAAGCGTCTGAAGTTGTAACTGAAGAGCCAAACGACAAAAGAAAGATTTGAGCGGCTGGAGTCTAGGGGGGTTCGAACCCTCTATTGATCCTCTGCCGGTCGCGTAAAGATCGCCATCTAGGTCAGGTAGCCGCTTTCACATCATTCAGCCCGCACTTTTCTGGACAGAAGTAGACTCTCCGAAAATCATCAAGGGGGCAAAACGGGTGGACCCCACCTAGCCTAACGAGTCGTTGGTCTTAGCCTAAGTCTTGAAGGAGCAACGACTTTGACGCGTTGACTCAGTTACTGGAGCGCGTCGTTCGCAAAGATTTTTTGTGCTTTTGTGACTCGTTAGGCCAAGTCCGGACAGATGGGGACAAGAGCGGACGCTAAAAGAAATCGCGGCGTACTACTCCGCCAATCGGGTGGACACTTCTGGACAGGAGTAGACCGACTTTCCAGCGCCAGGGGGCAAAACGGGGGGCCCTACCTTAACTCGTAGCGACAGTCGCTTACTCAGCCGCACGATCGCAAAAGGCCCTCTAGGGATTCGACCTCCCCCGTAGACTCGCTACCATTCCTGTCTTTCGTCGCCGAAGTGACAGCAGAATTTTCCTCTGCCGCACCAAGCTGGCGGGATGATTGCGCATGTATTGCTAATGCAAATGCGGTAGGACCAGTGTTGCTCCTCGACACTTAGGACACTTAGGACTAGTCTGGTCCGGATGGGTCAGGTGCGGACTATTCAACCAGCAAAATAAAATTTCCTTTGCCGTCGGAATTGTAGCTAGACCCGAGATTTGGCTGCCGCGCGTGATTGGATGTTTGCAACCGCGCCAACTTATTTTGAATCTTTCGGAGAGAGTCAAGCGACAATTTTCTCGAATCGCGGATCGCCGCGCAGACGGTCGAGCATCGGGTTAACGCGGAGTTGTAACGCGAACCAATCGCGTTCTTCCACCACTTCTGGCAGGCATGCGAACGCCTCTTCGATGTTGCCTCGGCGAACCTGGGCGAAGAGGTAATGCGCGGCCGGCACATAATCGCCACGCGCGCGTCGGGCATCGAGCGCCTCAAGCTGCCGTTGCGCGAGCGCGCGCACCGCCGCGTCAAATCCTGCCGTCGCGAAAAGTTGTTCTAGGACGCCCGCATCTTCCGCCCGGCCGTTCAGAGTTAGCGCGGCGCACCATTGCGTGATCGCTTCTGACGGCATCTCTTTTTTCGCGCAGACCTCCCCGAAGTATTCGTGGACGGCGGCATAGCCCGGATAAAGTTCGAGCGTTTTCGCAAACTGAGCGGCGGCGCGGTCGTAGTCGCGCGAGAAAAAGAAAACGACCCCGAGATGCAGGTTAATTCCGGGAAAGAACGGGTCGAGTTGCAAGGCCCGCTCCATCTGGGCAAGCGCCTCTTTGTTGCGTCCGAAGTAGGAAAGGCAAAGACCATAATGAGCCGGAAGATCGCCGAAGTTCGGATCCAGTTGCATGCCGCGGAGAAAAGCGCGCTCCGCCGCTGGCCAATCGCGCTTGTAGTAAAGCTCGACCGCGGCGAGCGCGTTGTAAGCTTCCGGCAGCGTGTCATCGAGGCTAAGCGATTTGCGAACCGCTTCTTCCGCGAGCGGCCAGCTCTCGTTAGGCGAAAAAAGCGCGTTCGATGCGGCGAAGGAGTAGTAAAGACTCAGTCCATTGTAAGCCGGCGCGTACGAGGCATCGAGCGCGATCGCTTGCTCGAAATACTCGCGCACGCGTTCGTAACCCGGGGCGTAAAAGTTCCGCCAGTGATAACGCCCTTTCAAATAGAGCTCATGCGCTTCGGTGCTTTTAGTCGGACGCGAACCTATGGCCCGCCGCTCGGCCCCGCTTAGTTCCGCCTGCAACGCGTCTGCAATGTGCGTCGCGATGTCGGTTTCGACGGCGAAGATGTCGTCCAACCTGCGATCGTAGCGCTCGGCCCAAAGATGCGTGTCGTTCTCCGCATCGATGAGCTGGACGTGGACGCGTACATTGTCGCCAGCCTTTCGCACACTGCCCTCAAGAACGGTCGCGACGCCGAGGAGTTTTGCGATCTCGGGAATTTGCTCGCCGGTGTTTTTGAAGCGTTGGGTCGACGTGCGCGAGATTACTTTCAAATCGCTGATGCGGGACAATCTCGTGAGGATTTCCTCCTGAATGCCGTCCGCGAAGTAGGCGTTCGCTTTGTCCTCGCTTAAATTTTCGAATGGCAGCACCGCGATTGATTTGCGCGAAATTGCGCGCGCCGGTTCGACCTTTTCCTCGCGCGCTTCGCCACCGGGTAATTTCTTCGGCCGTTGCGCATTGCCGATCTCATCCGAGTAAAGATTGAAGAGTTGCAGTGTGACGCCGTGTTTCACCTCGCAAGTGCCGAGATCGTGCAGAAGCGGCCGCCATTGTCCGTATTGCTCGAGATCATCAGCGACATGTTTCGATAACAAAATGTGACCCGCGTCGCCGCAATCCATCACTCGTTGCGCGATGTTGATCCCGGCGCCGGCGATGTTCCCCTGTTCGCTCAGGTCTGTTACTCCTCTCACCGGTCCGCTATGCACGCCCATGCGCACGCGCAGGTCGGGATGCTTTTTCAACGCGCGCGCGATCTCGATTGCGCAGAGGACGGGCGCTTCAGGACCCGTCCGAAAAACGAGAGCGCCGCCATCGCCCGTCGGCAATCGCAACAACTTGCCCTCGCCCTGGGCGGCAAGGAACGGCTCCGTCGCGCGCGTGATGTCGCGCAACTGCTCCAGATGTTCGATCTGTTCGTGGATGAGGAGCTTCGTATAGCCGACGATGTCAATGAAGAGAACGTGCCCGATCTCTGGCACGATCTCTTTCTTAACGTCACTCGCCATGGCTAAGGTTCGATGATTCATCCTCCTGCAGGAGCGGTCGAATGCAAACCGTGGCTGAAATATCCGCCCGCCGAACTCGCGCTGCGCCTGCTCACTTCGAATCACGTCGCCCTTGAACTCCAAGACGCACAAAACCCGCCCCATCAAAGGCGATTCCCGAGCCGGCATTCATGCCTACGCTGGCGAAAACTCCGAGATCCTGGCCACCCGGGGAGTATTTTTCGACGGTGTTACCGTCGAGGTTTGCCCCATAAAGATTGCCCGCGCATCAAAGCCATAGGTCTAACGAGATTCAAGATCAGCCACGACGCTGGCAGGCGCGCATAGCTGCTACTAGGTAAGGTTAGCATTGGAACGCAACGCCAGAGAGTCGTTGGCCGCCTCGCCTGGGGTAGGCTGATGTGCTCATTCACGTGTCAGCGAACCGTTTGGTAGAGAAATTTAGTTTCGCCGCCGCCGAAAACGCATGACAGCGAGCGTTGCTGCTCCGACACCGATGATCGCATACGTCGCGGGTTCGGGAACACTAGTTGCGGTCAACGAAAAGTTGTCAAACGTGACTGACGGAGTGTCGTTCGCTCCCGATGGTTGGTTTTGAAGGATGAACGAAATTTGAGTCAGTTGAGATGTGTTAGTCTCCGAAAAAATAGGCGTGCCATTGAAATAACCCGTAAGAGTAGAACCGGCGCGAGCGATAGCGAATGTGCCGGCGGTAACAGTTACCGACATAGCACCGTTGATAGACCCATTCCAAACATGCACGTTTGTACCACCAGTACTGGTGTCATAGACGTCAAAGAAAAAGGAACTATCGGCAAAGTTCGAATGAAACTCCACTTGGTCCACGCCAGGTCCAATAATTGCATTTGAAAAATCAATCTGCATGGAAAAGTCACCTGTTATAGGCCCGCCTACCGCGGACATTTTCAGAGCCACCTGAATACTTTGCAAACCACTAGTAGAAGCCACTTTGGCAAACCGAACATCACCGTGGGTGTGATCCTCCGTGTAGACGCCGGGACTGGTCTGAGAAACAGTCCAGAAAGTGGGATTAAGACCAGTGGAAAAATTGTCAGAAAAGGTCCCGGCAAATAAAATCGCGGGCAGCCCGAATGTGAAAAATGCGACGACAACGCGCAGGATCTTGATATTAGGATTCATGTTTTTGGGGAGACGTAGCGAGAGTGGGGAATATTAGCGGTGCTATCAAGCACAAAGTCGTGCATCGGCGCGCTCCGCGTCAGCGCGTCAACAGGGAAAAGGATTGGAGCCTAACGAGACAGAGGATCAGCGACGACTCTCGGGGGCACGCATGGTTTCATGTCGAGCATCCTAACTAGGGTTAACGTTGGAACGCAACGCCATAGAGTCGTTTAGCTGCAGCGCCTGCTTAGGCCCTTGTCGGATTATCGCTGCCATCCCCACGCCTTAGGTCCTTCGGGAAAACTGGCTGCCTAGCTCGGTAATAGAAAGCCGCATAGGTACCATGGTAATATGGCGACGCAGCGTGCGTGGAGGTGTGTGCGCGAACAATAACTGACCTATTAAGTGACATCGCGACGACGAGACTGTTCTCCGGCCCGTCGTGCCATCTCCGCGAGTCTTTTCTCAGTTTTATCTTCCGAGACTGACTATGTCCCGCACCAACTTCAATGTGTCGACGATGTCGCTGATCATCTTGCGCCTTTTCTCCTTGTCTAGCGTTCTGCCTTGCGGCGTGAACAATTCATTTTCTCGCTGCTCGAGTTTGTTGATCTCGTCTATTGCTTGCTTCGCAGGCCGGTAGGTCGGATTCATTTCTAGGACGGTCCGATATTGCACGCGCGCCTGCGCTAGTTCGCCGAGAAGGAAGCAGGCATAGCCAGCTGCATTGTGCACCCGCCAAACTTCTGGATTAATCGGCCGATTTGTTCGCTGCGCCCGCTCAATTTCGACCTTTTCCACCGTTTCGAGATATACCGTAGCCTTGCGCAAATTTTCGTCCTTGCGCGCCCCCTCCTTCCGCATCTCCGAAAGCAATCGGCCAGCGTGGAGATACGCGGTCGCGCAAGCATAGTAGACTTCGGGCGGACGATCTTGCGCCAGCGCCCCGGCTTGCTCCGCTTCGGTAAGGGAGGCCTCGCTTAATTGCCCGGCCAATTCGTAGGCATCCAGCGCTTCTCTTTTCTTCCCGTGGCGCTCCAGCTGGGAAGCGCGAGTGATTTGGCCGACAGCGTGTCCGTAAAGACCATTTGCGAAGCTGACGTCACCCTCCGCTGCACTCGTAAAGCAGCTCGCG
>JALZAX010000204.1 GCA_030948055.1 Verrucomicrobiota bacterium
TCGAATCGCGCTTCGCACACCATGATCACGGTAAACATGGGCGGTTTGTCGGAGGGAATTTTCGAGAGCGAACTGTTCGGCCATGTGAAAGGTGCATTCACCGATGCGAAAACAGATCGCGCAGGAAGATTCGAGCTGGCCGACGAGAGCACATTGTTCATGGATGAGATCGCGAACATCCCGCTCAATCTTCAGGCGAAGTTGCTCCGCGTAATCGAGACCGGCGAATTCGAGCGTGTCGGATCTTCAAAAACATTACACACGAACGTGCGCATTATTTCCGCGACCAACGCCACTTTGCGTGACGAAGTCGCCGCGGGAAAATTTCGGCAGGATGTTCTTTTTCGCCTCAACACCATTGAGGTTCCGCTCCCGCCTTTGCGCGAACGTCGCGAAGATATTATGCCGTTGGCGAATAGTTTTCTGCGCCAGCATGCGGCGCGTTATCGCAAAGAGCTGACCGGCTTCGAAGAAAAAGCGCGCGATCACTTAATGCAGCATCATTGGCCCGGAAATGTGCGCGAGCTGGATCATGTGGTCGAGCGCGCCATTCTCATGACGCAGGGACATTTGGTGAAATCGAACGATCTCGGCCTAACGAGTAGTCACGAAGACTCGACCCGTTTGGAAGATATGAGCCTGGAAGAAGTCGAATCGTTCTTGATTCGAAAAGCGCTTGGTCGATTCGATGGCAACGCACGCAAGGCGGCGGAAGCGCTGGGACTCAGTCGAAGCGCTTTTTATCGCCGACTGCAGCATCATGGTTTGTAGCGCCTCCGTTTCCTAATGAACGAACCCCGGCCGCCGGGACGCCGCAAATTGCGGCATCGAATCAGTTTTGAGGGCCACATTACCTGGCTCATTCTCGGCGCGGTTTTTCCCGCGGCGATCGTTTCTCTCTCGATTCTGTGGTTCGGCGATTACACGCCAAAAGTTCAATGGACGCTGACGCTCTTCATTGTCGGCTGCGCGCTTGGTTTCATCATGAGCTCGCGCGAAAATGTCGTCCGGCCGCTGCAAACGATGACTAACCTCCTCGCCGCTTTGCGCGAGGGCGATTACTCGATTCGCGCCCGCGGGGCGCGCGTGGACGATGCGCTCGGCGAGGTGTTGCTCGAGATAAATGCCCTCGGTGAAACGTTGCGCACACAACGTCTCGGGGCCTTCGAAGCGACGGCGCTTTTGCGCACGATCATGGCCGAGATCGATGTCAGCATTTTCACCTTCGATCTCGAACGGCGTTTGCGTTTGGTGAATCGTGCGGGCGAGAATTTGTTAGGCCAACCGATCGACAAGTTGTTAGGCCGCCGCGCCAGCGATCTCAATCTTGATGTCGTGCTCGAGGCGAATCAGGACGCGCCGCTCACACTTACTTTCCCGGGCGGAACCGGACGATGGGGCGTTCGTCGCAGTACTTTTCGCGAACACGGTTTGCCTAACGAGTTAGTGGTCCTGACTGATTTGAGTAAGACGTTGCGCGAAGAAGAGCGCAATGCCTGGCAACGAATCGTGCGCGTGCTTGGTCACGAAATGAACAACTCGCTCGCGCCGATCAAATCGATCGCCGGCAGTTTGGAAACGTTGTTGAAACGCAAGCCGCCGCCACCCGACTGGCAGGATGATGCGCGGAGCGGATTGAATGTGATTGCGGCGCGCGCCGAATCACTCAGCCGTTTCATGCAAGCCTATGCGCGGCTCGCGCGCCTGCCTCCTCCGCAGAAGGAACCGATCCGACTGGAAGAACTCGTTAGGCGAGTCGTTAATCTTGAGACGCGACTGCCGATCAAAGTTGCCGCCGGCGCGGATCTCACCATTCGCGCAGACGCCGCGCAACTTGAGCAGTTGTTAATCAACATTATGCACAACGCGGTCGATGCTTCGCTCGAAACCAGCGGCGGCGTCACTGTGGGCTGGCGGGAAGTTTCCGAATGCGTCGAACTTTATGTGCAGGACGAAGGTCACGGCATTATGAATCCGACAAACCTTTTCGTGCCGTTCTTCACCACCAAACCCGGAGGATCCGGAATCGGTTTGACGTTGAGCCGGCAGATCGCGGAGGCGCACGGCGGTTCGTTGACGTTGGCGAATCGAAAAGGCCGGCACGGATGCGAAGCCTTGTTGCGCCTGCCGAAATAAGTCCCGCTCGTGGGACGGCAGAATCCCACTAGCGGCGTTGCGCTCGCGATCGCGGCTGTTTAGCACGCGCTGTAAATCACTGTGTCATTGCCGCTTGTGACTATGTGCAAACAGGTGGCACGCACATTGCAATAGCTCCGCGAGAGAAACAAAAACTTTTGAATCCAACGACGATGCCGCGTGCATCTCAACGGACAGAGAGAAATGAAACCAACCTTCCAAACAACCGAGAATCGCCTACGCGATTCAGTCGCAGGCGCTCGCCGCCATGCGCTGCCGAAAACTGATTATCATTTTCGCGCGAGCTCGTTCGATTTCTCCGGTCGTTGCAAAGGCGAAGGCTATCCTTCTTTCCGCGGAATTAGCGACGAATATTTTAAGAAGGAAGCGCGCGGCCACTTTGTGAGCGAGGCGCTTATTTTTGCGCTCATCGTTCTAACCGTGTCCGTGCCGTTGTTCCAAGTCGCACGCGAACTTGTCGATTGGGTTCTTTAACTGCCAGCTTGTAAATGCAACCCAACTTAAAGCCTAAGGAAGACAACACTATCGTGCGACCGAGCGGATTTACCCAGGCCACTAACACCATGGATGTGCCGCGCGCCGGCGTTGCGAAAAAGAAAAAGCAAAAACGCATCATGATGATCGTGGGCGGTGTGCTCGCCTTAATCGTGATCACTTTTGCTCTCTCGCGCTTGAAGCCGGCGGTGCCGAGCATCGATCGCTCGACGGTGTGGGTCGATACGGTGAAACGCGGACCGATGGTGCGTCAGGTGCGCGGTCTGGGAACTTTGGTGCCGGAAGAAATTCGTTGGATCGCGGCGCGGACTGAAGGTCGCGTCGATAAAATTATCGTTCGCCCGGGTGCGCATGTGGAACCGGATACGGTCTTGATCGAACTGACCAGCCCGGAAGTTGAACAAGCCGCGCGCGATGCGGAGCTGCAATACAAAGCAGCCGAAGCGGAGCTGACGACTTTGCAGGCAACTTTGCAGCGCGAGTTACTCGATCAGGAATCTACCGCGGCGCGCGTTCATTCCGAATTTCAGCAGGCCAAGATGGAGAACGAAACAAACGACAACCTGGCCAAGAACGGCCTCGTCTCCGATTTGGTGCATCGAACTTCCAAAATCAAAGCGGACGATCTCAAGATTCGCGACGAGATCGAGCAGAAACGCTACGTCTTCGCGAAGAATAACATCGAGCCGCAAATCGCTTCCAAGCAGGCCGCAGTCGATCAAGTCAAAGCGAACGCGCAGATGAAGAAAGATCAAATGGAACAGCTCAAAGTGCGCGCAAATTTTACCGGCGTCTTGCAACAGTTGCCTGTCGAAGTCGGTCAGCGCGTCACGCCCGGAACCAATCTTTGTCGCGTGGCCGACCCGACGAAGTTGAAAGCCGAAGTTAAAATCGCGGAGACGCAGGCCAAAGACATTCAAATAAATCAGAAGTCGAGCATCGATACCCGTAACGGCGTCGTTGAAGGCCACGTCACTCGCGTCGATCCCGCGGTCGAACAAGGCACGGTCAAAGTCGACGTCGCACTCGATGGCGAACTTCCGCGTGGCGCGCGTCCTGACTTGAGCGTTGATGGCACGATCGAGCTCGAGCGTTTGGACGATGTCGTTTACGTCGGCCGTCCCGCCTTTGGCCAGGAGAACAATACCGTCGGCATCTTTAAGCTCGTCGCAGGAACTTCCGAAGCGGTCCGCACCCCAGTGAAATTGGGCCGCAGCTCGGTCAACACCATCGAGATCATTAACGGTCTCCAACCCGGCGATCAGGTCATCCTGTCCGATACCAGCGCGATGGACGCGCACGATCGCATTCGTCTCAACTAAATTCGCCTTCATCACCCTAACTAACACACCCATGCCAACTGAAACCGCCACTGAAGAACGCCGCTCACCGACCAATGGCACGAACGGTACCACGCTCATCAAACTCGAAGACGTCACCAAGGTTTTCCTGACGGACGAAGTCGAAACGCATGCGCTTTCCGGAATTCATCTCGATATCCGCAAAGGCGAGTATGTGTCGATCGCGGGCCCATCGGGCTGCGGCAAATCGACGCTGCTTTCCATTCTCGGGTTGCTCGATACGCCGAGCGGCGGCAGCTACGCGCTCAAGGGGACTGAGGTTGCGAACCTCTCCTTCCCGGAACGGGCGCGCATCCGCAATCGCGAGATCGGTTTCATCTTCCAAAGCTTCAACCTCATCGGCGACCTGACCGTTTACGAAAACGTCGAGTTGCCGCTGACGTATCGCGGGATGCCTTCGAGCGAGCGCAAAGAACATGTTATCACCGCGCTCGAGCGAGTCGGCATGGGACATCGCGCGAAACATTTGCCAAGTCAGCTCTCCGGCGGTCAACAGCAGCGCGTCGCGGTTGCGCGCGCTCTCGCGGGGCATCCGGCCATTCTGCTCGCGGACGAACCGACGGGTAACCTCGATTCGCGCAACGGCGAAGCGGTTATGGATTTGCTCAAGGAACTGCACGCCAGCGGCGCGACCATCTGCATGGTTACGCACGACGTTCGTTTCGCGCAGCATGCCGATCGCACCGTGCACGTCTTCGACGGACGCGTGGTAGAAGATCGCATGGCCGCCTAACGAGTGGTTGCCTGCGACGAATCGAATGTAACCCTCGAGTCTAACGAGTCGCGATGAATCGCGCGGTTGTTGTTCTTCTCCTCTTGATCGCGAATGCGATCGTCGGCGCAATCAACGCCCCGCGTAGTAGCCGTCCCCCTGTGGGCGACGCCGGAGTGCGCATGGCCGGCACTACGCACGCTTTGCACGGCGAAGCGGATACATACATCGGAGCGATTACACGATGATGCGCGATTTGCGTTTCGCGAGTCGCATGCTGGTCAAGTCGCCGGCATTCTCAATCATCTCTATTCTGGCGATCGCGCTCGGCATTGGTGGATCGACCACCATGTTCTCCGCGATTAATGCACTGCTGCTGCGCCCCCTGCCGTTGATCCAGGATCAGGATCGGCTCCTCGCCGTCGCGCAATATTTCTTCAAGAAGCCCGACCTGGACGCCGGCACCGCGTTCCCGGATTACCTCGAGTTCAAGACACAGGCGACCACGCTGGAAGGCTTCGCCGCCGCGGAAATGAACACGATGATTCTTTCCGGCGGCGACAAACCGGAGCGTTATCTCGGTGCGGGAATCTCGGCGGATTGTTTCAC
>JALZAX010000205.1 GCA_030948055.1 Verrucomicrobiota bacterium
AACGAATTTATTGCTCTCCGCTTTGGGCATTCCATCGGGCGTTGTCTTGGACTCGTTAGGCGGCGTGCCCGGTTGCATCCAGGTTTTTCCGCCGTCATCCGAACGCTGAATAATTTGCCCGAACCAGGCGCTCGTTTGCGAAGCGTAGATGCGGTCCGGATCAACCGGCGAGCCTTTGAGGTGATAAATTTCCCAGCCGGCAAAATGCGGACCACTCACCTCCCAGCTCTTACGCTTGCCATCTGAGGTGAGAACAAACGCGCCTTTCCGCGTGCCAACTAGTAATCGCACTCCGCTCATTTGGTTATTCGAGCACGATCAGGAGCGTGAGCACGAAAAATTTTATTTCGCGATGCAAACGTTCTTCGCCTCGGTGAAAAAACGCAGCGCTTCGTCGCCTCCTTCGCGGCCGACGCCGCTCTGTTTCATGCCGCCGAAGGGAACGCGGAGGTCGCGCACCATCCAGCAATTTACCCAAACGGTGCCGGTGTGGATTTGTTCGGCGACGCGATGGACGCGGCTGACGTTTTGCGTCCAAACACTCGAGGCCAGCCCGTAGTCGCAATCATTCGCGTAGCCAATCACTTCCTCTTCGCTCTCGAATGGCGTGATGGTGACGACGGGACCGAAAATTTCCTCGCGATTTACGCGACAGCTAACCGGCAGATCCGTAATGACCGTTGGCGGAAAAAAATATCCGTCCCGACAGCGCTCGTTAGGCAATTCCGGCGTCACGCCACCGAGTGCAATCTTGCCTCCCTCCTGCTGCGCGAGATCGACGTAGAACTTCACCTTCTCCAGCTGTGCTTTAGAAACGACCGCGCCTTGATCGGTCGTCGTCTCGAGCGGATCGCCCACCTTAAGTTTCGAAGCCGCGCTCACGAAACGCTCGACGAATTGCGGATAGGCAGATTTTTCGACGAAGACCCGCGAGCCGCACAAACAGACCTGTCCTTGATTAGCAAACGACGAGCGCAGGCTGCCCGCGATAGCGGCATCCATATCGGCGTCAGC
Source organism: Verrucomicrobiota bacterium (assembly GCA_030948055.1). Taxonomy (GTDB): domain Bacteria; phylum Verrucomicrobiota; class Verrucomicrobiia; order Chthoniobacterales; family UBA10450; genus JACCTI01. Next base: position 1,015 of record JALZAX010000205.1, read on the forward strand.
AAAAACGATGTTTGGATTTTTACCGCCGAGCTCGAGCGAAACTTTTTTGAACTGCGGCGCGCACGCCTCTGCCACTTTCCGGCCTGTGACCGTCCCACCGGTAAATGAGATCGCGACGATCTTGCGATGCGCGGTCATGGCCGAGCCGACATTTTGCCCCGTGCCTTGTACGATGTTGAGAACGCCATCGGGTAGACCCGCTTCGCGACATAACTCACCGAGCAGATAACCTGTCATCGGCGTCAGTTCGCTCGGCTTCGCGATCGCCGCGTTCCCGCACGCCAACGCGGGCGCGATTTTCCACGTCAGCAAATAAAGCGGAAGATTCCATGGCGAAATCAAACCGACGATGCCGAGCGGCTGCCGTAAGGTGTAGTTGAAAGCGACGCCGTCAGTGACGTGCGCCTCGTTCTCCGTGTGCAGAATTCGCGTGGCGAAAAATCGGAAGTTGGAGGCGGCGCGCGGAATGTCGAGATTGCGCGCGAGCGAAAGCGGCTTGCCCGTGTCAATTGATTCGGCCCGCGCCAATTTGTCGACATCGCGATCGATCAAATCGGCGATGCGTAGAAGAACGCGCGAGCGATCTGAGGCCGGGGTGCGCGACCACGCGGGAAATGCGATCTCCGCCGCCGTCACTGCCAGCTCGACATCGCGCGCATCGCTGTCCGCCACCTGCGAATACGGCTTTCCGGTGGCAGGTTCGATATTGTCGAGATATTTGCCACCAATCGGTTCGACGAACTTACCGTTGATGAAGTTCAGGATTCTCTCGGAAGCCATGGCAATTATTTGCTTAGCACCTGTCGCAAAACGCGCAGCCAGTTTCCACGCAGAATTTTCTCGATCTGCGCGTCGTCGAAACCACGCTCGATCAATCTTCGCGTGAGATTGCGCGAGTGCGAGTGATTGGTCAGATCGGGAAGGAAATGCGGTGTGGTCAATTTCGACTGCATTTCCTTCAGCTCCGCCGCCGGCATTTGTTTGAAAAGAAACTCGCAAAAATCAAAACCGATCCCGACGCCATCGATGCCAATCAAATCGATGATGTGTTCGATGTGATCCACGTAACGATCGAGAGTCGCTTCTTCCCTCGTCGGACTAACAAGGATCGCATTCACGCCAATCACACCGCCGCGCGCTCCGATTTTTCTGATCTGCTCGTCGATGATGTTGCGCTCGATGTCGTAGAATTTTCGCGCGTTGGTGTGTGAGACGATGAGCGGCTTTGACGTCGCAGCGCAAATTTCATCGAAGCCAACCGGATTGATGTGCGCCAGGTCGATGAGTATGCCGAGGCGTTCACACTCGTGCACCAATTCGCGACCGAAACTCGTCAGACCAGTCGCAGGCGAACCGCTGGCCGCGAAAATTCCACCGGCGGCAGCAGCATTTGGTCGCGCATGCGTCAGCGAAATCGCGCGAACACCGAGTTCGTAAAATACACGCAGAAGATGCGGGTCATCACCGAGCGGCTCGGCTCCTTCCATGGTGAGCATCAGTCCGATGCGACCCTCAGTTCGCGCTCGCTCGATATCAGCGAACGATTGGCAAAGCATCAGCCGCGAATTGATTTCCACTTCGGCGTAGACGAGCGCGATCTGGTCGAGGGCGACGCGCAGCGCATCTCCGAGATGTTTGTCCTCGACGTAAGTCGCGACGCCGAGAAGACCGATGTCGCCCTCTTCGAATTCCGAAAGGAAATCCGTTGCCACAATGTTCTTGCGCGCACGATTCCAAAAAAGGCTCAGCGGCAGATCGAAATGCAGGTCGATCAATCGATCGGCGTGCAGGCGCGAGATCCGTTCTTCCATTTCCTCAGCTGAGTTCATCAAGAATCATTCGCGCAGCTGTTTCGCTCGCCTTGGCCTCGCCGAGTTTGGCGATCACGGAATCAAAGTCAGCGATCATTCGTTCGCGTCGAACATGGTCGTTCATCAATGGCAGCACGGTTTCGCAGATCGCGTCAGCCTTCGCTTTGCCCTGAATAAACTCAGGAACAACCTCGCGATTCGCCAGCACATTCGGCATGCCAAGGTGCTTTACCTTCACTACCAGTCGCGCCGCCAAATAGGTGAGCAAAGCGACGCGATAAACCAAAACGAATGGCATTCGATAATAGGCCGCTTCCAGTGTCGCTGTGCCAGACGCAACGACACCAACCTGCGCCCGTTGCATGAGGGACGATGCCTCACCACTCGTTAGGCGAAAGCACTCGTTAGGCAAAGAATGTTCAATCTCTGCGGCGAGCTTGGAATTAGCGGCCGCAATCTCGAAACGCGCTTCCGGTTGTTTCGTCAAAATTAGCTTCGCCGTCTCCAACATGATCGGAAGAATTTTTCGCACCTCACGCAGACGACTGCCGGGAAACAATCCAATCAAATTGGGTTCGCGCGCATCGGAAATTCGACGTGCCTGCAAACTCTCCATCATGGGATGTCCGACAAAAACCGTGCGCAAACCGGATTTATTGTAGAGCTCGGCTTCGAACGGAAAGATGCAGAGCATCAGGTCTAACGACTCCGCCATTTGCGGAATACGCCGGCGGTTCCAGGCCCAGACCTGCGGACTGATATAGTAGATAATCTTCCCGCCGAGCGAGTGCTTACGCAGCGCTCGCGCCAGACGCAGATTGAATCCGGGATAATCGATCAAGACGACCGCATCCGATTTCTCGCGTCGAATCTCTTGCAACGCCGCTCGGAATTGCGCGCGAAAATACCCGTAATGTTTCAGCACTTCCCACAGTCCGAGAACGGCTGATTGCTCGTTCCAATCGAGAAAATTTGCGCGCGCGAGCGACTTCATGCGCGGACCCCCGCGACCAACAAATTCGATGTCGGGCCGCAACACGCGCAGGCTCTCCATCAAGGCCGCGCCATGCGCATCTCCGCTCGCTTCGCCGGCGACGAGATAGATTTTCAGGGATTAAGCGTGCCGTTACCGTGCCCGTTTTCGTGCGCGGGTAACAATTCCGGCGCCTGCAATTCGCGCGCGATCTGTTCAACCTGCGGCAATACTTCGATCTCCATCCCGAGCGGCGCGGCGCCGAGCTCACGGAACTTCCGCGCGGTCACGAGCACGCGCGTCTCAATATTTCCCGCCGCGCGGTTATAGGCCTCGACCGATTGATTGAGCGTTCGTCCCAGCCGGCCGATGTGAATCGAAAGATCGGCGAAGCGTTTATACAACTCGCTACCGAGTTGACTGATCTCGCGCGCGTTTTGCGCCAGTTTTTCCTGGCGCCAGCCGTAGCAAACCGCGCGGAGCAACGCGATCAATGTCGTCGGCGTAGCCAGAATGATTTTCTTATCGGCGCCGTATTCGATCAGCATCGGATCGCGTTCCAAGGCGGCGCTAAAGAAAACTTCGCCAGGCAAAAAGAGCACGACAAAATCGGGGGCGTTCTCGAACTGTTCCCAGTAGGCTTTACGCGAAAGTTTTTCGATGTGATGACGAACCTGTCGCGCGTGTTGCTCGAGCAAACCGATGCGCGCGTCATCGTCCGACGCTTCCAACGCGTCGAGATAAGCGCTGAGCGTAGCCTTGGCATCGACCACGATTGATTTGCCGCCGGGCAGATGCACGATCACATCCGGACGCATGCGACCATCCTCGGTTTGCACAGTGGGCTGCTCGAGGAAATCGCAATGCTCAATCATCCCCGCCAGCTCAACCACGCGGCGCAACTGCACTTCGCCCCAACGCCCGCGCACGATCGGCGAACGCAAAGCCCGCACGAGATTGCTCGTCTCCGAACGCAAATAATTTTGCGTCTCGGCCATCGAACGCACTTGCGTAGTCAGCGCTTCGTAAGCACCGCTGCGCGCTTTCTCGAGATCGTGAATTTTCGAATCCACTTTTTCGAGCGATTCGCGCATCGGCTGGACGAGCGCATCAATCGCCGTCTGGCGTTTTTCCAAATCGCTCTTCGCGCTCTCGTGCGTTCTTTCGAGCGTCGTTTTCGCCAACTCCAAAAACGAAGTGTTGTTCGCTTTCAACGCTTCGGCCGAGAGCGCTTTGAAGACGTCGGAAAAACGCGTCCGCGCTTCTTCCAGCATGGTTAGTTTCTCCTTCGTCGCATTCTGCTCGTGCTCTAGTTGCGCTTCCAAAGCCGCGATACGGTTCGTCGCTTTGGCGTGTTGATCGCGATAAGCCTTCGTCTCGTCCTTGGCGGCGGTGAGATTCGATTCCAATTCCGGAATGCGCGAATTCTTCTCCTGCGCCGTGGCCAGGCATTGCGCAAGGTCGA
>JALZAX010000206.1 GCA_030948055.1 Verrucomicrobiota bacterium
AGACTTCCGATCGGCTGCGGATTTTATTCGCTGGCGCCATGACGCAGCGCAAAGGTCTGGCGGATTTATTTACGGCGATGAAGTTAGTCGATTCCGACAAGGTCGAATTGGTCGTGATGGGTTCGCTTTTGCAATCGCTCGGCTGGTATCGCGAGAAGTTTGCGAATTTCGTTTACGAAACGCCCCGGCCGCACGCCGATGTGCTTCGTCTCATGCAAAGCTGTGATGTTTTCGTCCTGCCCTCGATTGTGGAAGGACGCGCTCTGGTGCAACAGGAGGCAATGGCTTGTGGGCTGCCCTTGATCGCGACACGCAATGCGGGCGCGGATGATCTGATCGATGAGGGCGAAACGGGATTTCTCGTGCCGATCCGTTCGCCGGAAGCGATCGCGGAAAAAATTAACTGGTGCGGGGCCAACCGCGAGCGCATCTCTGGCATGGGTATTGCAGCGCAAAAGCGTGCGGCGACGCTTACCTGGCGTAGCTATGGCGAGAAGGTCCTGGGCGCCATCCGAACCTTGACCGGCGAATGAAAGACGAAAGCCCTAACGAAAAGAAGATGCGGCGAACTCGCCAGCTCATCTGGCTCTATTTCTGGCTGCTCATTTTTGAAGGTGCCTTGCGCAAATGGGTCGTGCCCCAGCTTTCCAATCCGCTTCTCATAGTACGCGATCCGGTGGTCCTGCTCATCTACTTCTACGCCATCCGCGCGCACATTTTTCCGCGCAACATCTGGATCTACTCGTTAGGCGCGCTCGCCCTTCTTTCCAGCGCACTGAGTTTTTTGGTTCTCTGGCCGTATCTGCCGCCGATGTCCATCACGCTTGTAACCGCGTTTGGATTTCGTTCGAACTTCCTGCATCTGCCGTTGATTTTCGTCATCGCGCAAGCCTTGCGGCGCGAGGATGTGAAACGCTTTGGTTGGTGGACGCTCCTCATCATGGTGCCGATGGCCTTGCTTCTGGTCGGACAATTTCGCGCCGCGCCTGATGCGTTCCTCAATCGCAACGCCGGCGGTGAAGGGGAGATGATGACGTCGGCGCTTGGCAAAGTGCGCACCGCCGGAACATTTTCCTTTGTTGTTGGCGTAGCGGGTTACTGTGCGATGGCGACTTCGTTTTTCGTTTATGCGGCACTGCGTCGCGATGTTTACAAGAATTGGCTCCTCTTCGCCGCCGGGAGCGCGCTCGTCATCGGCATCGCGGTTTCCGGCAGTCGATCTGTCGTCGGCGGCTGTGCGGTGGTGGTCGCGTCGCTGCTTGTCATTTTGCTTCTGCAACCGAGCGCGGTGAATCGCTTCGGACAAACGCTCATCGTCACGCTCATCGCCGGTCTTATTCTGGTGAAGACGCCAATTTTCAAAGAAGGCTTTAATGTTTTGAGCACGCGCTTCAATGAAGTGGCGGAGGCTACCGAAAAATCGATCGGCGCCGGTTTGGTCGAGCGCGTCTTCGGCGATTTCCAAGAAGGCCTTTATGTCTTAACGAAGGCGCCGTTTCTCGGGTACGGGCTCGGTATCGGAACGAATGCCGGCGCAAAATTCATTACCGGCCGCAGCATGTTCCTGCTCTCGGAAGGCGAATGGTCTCGCATTTTTCTCGAGAGCGGCCCTGTCCTCGGGCTCGGTTATGTTCTTTGGCGCTTGGCTCTGATGGTATACGTCGCACTGCTTTGCCTGCGTTCCGTCAGGGTTGGCCACGTCCTGCCGATTCTTCTCTTCGCCTCCTGTTTCCTTGCCCTAACGAATGGTCAATTTGGACAACCCACTGTGCTGGGCTTCGCCGTCTTTATCACCGGACTGACCCTGGCCGCGCGCAAAGCCGAGGAAATCGTGGAGACGCCGGAGCCTGCGCTTTCTTCAACTCCGCGACCGTCGCGCACACGCCGATCCCCGTATGCCGAGCGTTTGCACGGACCGGCTCCCTCCGATCACACCAATGGTTCTGTTGATCGGTAACTACGCGCCCGATCGGCAGCAAAGTATGCTGCGTTTCAATACGATGATGCTGGAGGGACTAAAGGCCGCCGGTGTGGAAGCAGAACTCGTTAGGCCAAGACCGTTTTTCGGAAAGCTTCGATTGGGAGCGGTGACAAAGTGGCTGGCTTACCTCGATAAGTATCTCGTCTTTCCGCGGCAGCTAAAAAAGCATCTAGCACTCGTTAGGCCATCGCTTGTCCATATCCTTGATCATTCGAATGCCGTTTATACAAGCAACGCCAAACCCTTGCCGGTGTTAGTGACCTGTCATGATCTGCTCGCCGTCCGAGGCGCGCTCGGTGAAGAAACAGATTGCCCTGCGTCGACCACCGGAAAAATCTTGCAGCGCTGGATTCTGAACGGCTTACAGAAAGCCGATGCGCTCGTCTGCGTTTCCAAAGCAACGTGCGATGATGCGGCACGATTGCTTGATGCACCGCGTCCTCAAACCAGCGTCGTCCCGCTCGGGTTGAATTATCCCTTTCGGAAATTGCCGACAGATGATGCGCGCGAACGCCTCGCATCTTTTCCGCAACTGGATCTCGCGCGACCTTTCGTTCTCCATGTCGGTTCCGCTTTGAAACGCAAAAATCGTGAAGGCGTCTTGCGCATCTTTGCCCGCACGAAAGATCAATGGAACGGACAACTGGTTTTCGCTGGCGATCCAATAACCGCTGAGATGCACTCGTTAGGGAAAGAACTGGGCATCTCGGATCGCGTGGTGGAGATTGTTGTCCCGGACAGTCCCGTGCTGGAAGCGCTTTATTCTCTCGCGACCGCGCTTCTTTTTCCATCGCGTTACGAAGGATTCGGGTGGCCGATCGCAGAAGCGCAAGCCTGCGGATGTCCGGTTATTTGCAGCGATCATCCGCCGATGTCAGAAGCGGCCGGCGAGGCAGGTTTGCTTCATCCCGTGAACGACGAAGAAGGTTTTGCGCGCGACATCATTCGCCTAACGAATGGTTCCGAACATGCAGGTTGGAGCGAGAAGAGTTTGCAAGCCTCCACTCGATCCGCCCCGGAAAAAATGATCGCGCAATACCTCGCGATCTACCGCACGCTCGCGCCGCAGCTGTGAAAAAACTCCTCGGTTTTCTCAGTCTCTTGCTGCCGTGGAGCATGCGTCGCTCGTTTCTCGAGAAGCAGTTTGGTTTCAGCATTCATCCGACTGCTCGCATCGGCTTCGCCTGGATTTTCCCTGAACGGCTGGTCATGGAAGCCAATTCCAGCATTGGCTATCTCACCTTGTGCAAGAACATCTCGCTGCTTCATCTCGGCGAACATGTAATTGTCGGCCGGGGAAATTGGATCACGGGTTTTCCGCTCGGCCCGTCGCCGCATTTCGCGACTGAAACCGACCGCTGCCCGGAATTGATTATCGGCGCGCATTCTGCAATCACGCATCGACACCTGATCGATTGCACCAACCGCATCATCATCGGGAAGTTCACCACCTTCGCCGGATTCCAATCGCAGATGCTCACGCACACGATCGATTTGCAGACGAATCGGCAAACGTCTGCGCCAATCTCTATCGGCGATTATTGCTTCATCGGAACGAACAGCGTGTTGCTCGGCGGCAGCGCGGTCCCGGATTACTCAGTGGTCGGCGCAAAATCTCTGGTGAACAAAGCTTTCACCGCAACGCATCAATTGTATGGGGGCGTGCCCGCGCGACCGTTACAAACGCTGCCGGCTGATTACGCCTACTTCACACGGACGACCGGTTTTGTAGTCTAACGAGTGAAGATTCTCCAGCTGGTGCAAAATCTCGACCTGCGCACCGGCGGCGTGGCGCGCGCCGTTCTGCTCATGAGCGAAGCACTCGTTAGGCTAGGAAACGAGGTGGAGATAGCAATGCTCGGCGCTCCCGGGGCATCTTCTTCCAAACTGCCGACGCATTCGCTCGGTGAGGGGAGAGAAGGTTACGGTTATTCGTCGAAACTTATACCGTGGCTGCGCGAGCACGGCGGCGCTTTCGATCGCGTGATCGTGAATGGTCTCTGGCAATATCACAGCTTAGCTGCCTGGCGTCGTTTCGCCGGCAGCGACACTCCCTATTTCGTTTTCCCGCACGGCATGCTCGATCCGTGGTTTAAGCGCACCTATCCGCTGAAGCATTTGAAGAAGTGGCTTTACTGGCCGTGGGCCGAGTATCGCGTTTTGCGCGATGCCCGCGCAGTCATTTTCACTTCAGAAGAGGAGCGACGGCAAGCGCGTCAATCGTTTTGGCTTTATCGCTGTCGCGAAACAATCTCACCGCTCGGTGTCGAGGTGCCGTCGGATTCTTCCGCGGACGAATTCCTCACACGTTTTCCGGAAGTGCGGGGCAAACAGATCGTGCTCTTTCTCGGTCGCCTGCACGTCAAGAAAGGTTGCGATTTGTTGATCGACGCATTCACCAAATTCGCGCCTAACGAGTCCACCTTAGTCATGGCCGGGCCCGACCAGTGGAATGGGGAATTGCAACGGCGCGCCGGCAGGAATGTTCTCTTTACCGGGATGCTGGAAGGTTCGCTCAAATGGTCGGCTTTCCGCGCCGCAGAAGTTTTCGCTTTACCGTCGCACCAGGAAAATTTTGCGCTGGCGGTTGCAGAAGCGCTCGCCTGCCACTTGCCGGTCTTGATTTCCAATCGGGTCAATATCTGGCGCGAAGTGCTGGAGGATGGCGCCGGCTTTGTGGAAGACGACAACGCGGCTGGCGTGGAACGACTCGCTAGGCGCTGGTTCGCCACTTCCCCGGAGGAGCGCGCTGCCATGCGTCAACGAGCCGGCGATTGTTTCCGGAAACGATTCGAAATCGATCATGCGGCAAGGTTGCTGCTGAAGATTCTTGCCTAACGAATGGAAGAACCACCGCTCCGCATCAATCTCGTCCTCGGACATCAGGTTCCATTTCCGCCGGTACGTGGCGGTGGGGTGAACAATCTCGTCTGGATGCTGGCGAAACAATTCGCCCGCGCCAATAAAGTGGTGGCCTATTCGCCTTCCGCGCCGGGTTTGGCCGAGCATGAGGTCGATTCGTTAGGCATCGAACATTTTCGCCGCCCGGGTTCGTCGGTGCATCCGAATGTCTGGCGCGATAATTTGCAGGCTCTGCCATACAGCCTCCGCATTCTCCCGCTGCTTAAGCCCGCCGATGTCACTTCGTTTCACACACCGTTTTCGTTTCTTCTTCGATACAAACGGCATCTCGGTGTTTGCACACACACCATTCATCGGACGCCGAAATGGATTCTGAAATTGCACACCAACCTCGATCGGATTTACG
>JALZAX010000207.1 GCA_030948055.1 Verrucomicrobiota bacterium
AAATTTTTTGCGCAACGCGACAATCTTCTGCGCGAAATGGATGAGCGCCGCGCCACGGAAGAAGCGCTGCGTAAGAGCGAAGCGGAACTGCGTCACTCACAAAAGATGGAAGCGGTCGGCCGCCTGGCCGGCGGGGTCGCGCACGATTTCAATAACCTTCTCACGGCCATCATCGGTTACGCCGAATTGATCACCGAACGAACCACTGATGATCCACTCGTTAGGCAGCACGCCGATTTGATTCAAAAAGCCGGGCAACAAGCTGCTTCCCTCACGCGTCAGCTGCTCGCTTTTAGTCGCAAGCAGCTTTTGCAGCCGCGCGTGATCGACTTGAACCGGCTGGTCATCGACATGGAAAAACTTTTGCGCCGTGTCATCGGCGAACGCTTCGATTTGCGGACTGATCCGCAGGCGCAGATCGGTCGCGTCATGGCTGACCCCAGTCAGGTCGAACAAGTCATTCTCAACCTGGGCGTGAACGCGCGCGACGCCATGCCGACGGGAGGAACTCTGACCATTCAGACGCGGAATGTTCATTTGGACGAAGAAGGAGCGCGCCTGATTTCAGTGTCGTTAGGCGCGGGCGATTACGTGGAACTATCCGTTGCCGACACCGGCACCGGCATGGATGAAAATACCAAGGCCCATATCTTCGAACCTTTCTTTACCACCAAAGGTCCGGGCAAGGGAACGGGCTTAGGATTAGCCACTGTTTACGGGATCGTGCGGCAAAGCGGCGGCGGCATTTCCGTCGAAAGCGATTTACACAAAGGCAGCACCTTTCGTATATATTTTCCGCTGGAGAAACGCCCGCTGGATGCTCGCACGCAACCCGCCCCGCCCATGGACAAGTCGCGAAATTTCGAAACCGTTCTGGTCGTCGAGGACGAAGAGATTGTGCGGACTTTGGTTTGCGATGTCCTGGAAGAAGAAGGTTATCAGGTTCTCTGCGCGAGCGATGGAATCGAAGGCTGCCGCATTGCCAAAGAATTCGACGGCCACATCCATATGCTTGTCACCGACGTGATCATGCCTCACATGAACGGACCTGAACTCGCTGACAAACTTACCTCGGCCCGCCCCGATATTCGCGTCCTTTATATCTCGGGTTACTCAAACAACGACATCAGCGAACATGGAGTCGTGGACCGACAAATCGAACTCCTGCAAAAGCCTTTCACTCCGCAAACTTTGGCGCGCCGCGTCCGGGATATTCTGGAAGCACACGCTCATTCGCAGGTGGTCTCAGCTAGATGAACCTAACGAGTGCTAGATCTGCGCATCGGCTAACTCTACTTATCATCGTTAGTCTGGTTGTTTTTGTAAGCGCGAGCGGCTGCAAACGTAAGAGCTCCCCCGTCGTGCCGAAAACCGACGCGCTCGCCGCGCAGACACAAGATGCTACGTCGCCCACGGGCCATCCGTCGGGACGAATCGTTAACGCCGCCTGGTATGAGGTACCGCTACTTTCCCTCGCTTATCGACGCGCCGGTCCCGGCGAATTTACCGCGGCGCATAATCGCCTGCCCATCGGGAGTCGCGTCCGTGTCACTCACCTCGGCAATGGCAAATCGGTTGTCGTTCGCATCACCGATCGCGGCATCAGCGACCGCCGCGTAAAGATCGACCTTTGCAAAGGCGCCGCGCAAGAGCTCGGAATGATCGGCGAAGGCATCGCGCGCGTGCGGATGGAAATTCTACCCGAAGAAACCGGCGCTGCACCCGCGATTGCTATTCAAAACTGAAAGCGCCTAACGAGTGCTAGAAGTTCGCGCTCCTATTTGGCAAACTGCGCGCGCAGTTTTTCTTTCTTCTCTTCGCAATCTTCCTGCAGACGTCGCACTTCCACCGAAAGTTGCTTCTCTAACGATTCCGCTTCTTCCGCGCTTCCACCTAGCTGCGCTTTGCGGATCTGATCTTTCAGGAATAATTCTTTCTCCGCTATTTTCGCGCGATAACTCGAGTCGATATCGGCGATCTGCTCTTTCTGCTCCTGCGTGAGCGAAATGCTCGGTTTGTTTTTCTCCAAACGCTCCATCGCCAGTTCGTAAGCAGATTTCATCGCTAAAAGACGTTGCGCGTCTGGCGCGAGAAATCAAGTTAGGCGGTGGACAGCAAGATTCGTCTTCTCAGCACCGACTTCGATGGAACGCTGGTCGCGCACGATACCGATCCGGTCCTCGATCCCGATTGTATGAGGTTGATTGGCGAATTGCAAAAGGCAGGCGCGCTTTGGGCCATTAACACCGGGCGTTCCGTGCAATTACTCGAAACCGGCCTGATTGATTTCGAATTCCCAGTTCATCCCGATTTTATCCTAACGAGTGAACGAAATATTTTTCGCCCCGCGAGTAATGGCGGCGAAAAGTGGGAGCCGTTCGGCGATTGGAATTCGCGGGTCGCGCGCGATCATGCCGAACTCTTCGCCTCGGCTTCGTCTGTTCTCGCGGAGGTGCTGGATTTCGTCAGCCACAAAACTCGAGCGCGCGTCCTTTACGATCGCTCGGCTGTAGAAGGTTTAATCGCGTCGGACGAAAGTGAGATGGATCGCATCGTGCGTTTCATCGACGAAGCGCGCGGCGCTCACCAAAAATTTTATTACCAACGCAACACCGTTTATCTCCGTTTTTGCCACGCCGATTATCACAAGGGCGCAGCTCTGGCGGAGCTGGCACGATTGATCGAAATCCCGCGCGAAGAAACGTTCGCGGCGGGCGATCATTACAACGACATCTCCATGCTCGACGGTCGCTATGCGAAGTTTCCCGCCTGCCCGGCCAACGCCATACCCGAAGTGAAAGAAGCGGTGCGCGATGCCGGCGGATATGTCGCGGAGAAAAATTGCGGCGCCGGCGTCGACGAAGCGCTGCGTTTTTTCACCGCCTCATAGGCGGAAATCCCAAGTCCCAAGTCCCAAGTTCCAAATCCCAAAGAAATCCCGAATTCCAAGAACGGAAAGCTATTGGAATTTGGGGCTTGGAACTTCTTTGGAGCTTGGTGATTGGGATTTGGGATTTTCCAACGTTAGTCGCGCATCCTCTCCAAGAATCTCATTCAACGGCGGCCATTGCACCGCGCTGTCCATCTCGCGGAAAGCGTGCAGATAAATCGCCACTGCTTCCGCAGGGTACTTGCCTAACAAGTGGTTGGTCGCGCTCTGCAGTTTTTCTTTTGCGGGCGATTCGGGCAAATTCTCCACCGTTCCGTCCGGCTCATGCGGAATCTCCAGCGCGTCAAGGAAATCGCATAGCATCGGCTTGTTCGCCCCGAGCAACCAGGCTTGCAGCAAGTGCGTGGCGAGTGCGTCACTGATTGGTCGAGCCAGCGCCGCCTGCATCCACGGATATCGTTCGTTCGGCGGTTTCCGCTCGACAAAAATGCCGCGCAAATTGCGCTGATTAGCCAGACCTTGAATGGCCGCCTTGTAAACCGGCTTCTCCTCGCGCTGGAGATAAGTGAAAATCTCCGCTGCCGTTGCCGTCGACATTCGTTGAAAAATTTCGTGCGCTTTCATCATTCGACCGTCGACAAAGTCAGCGGCACATCGGCTTCAATTTTTCCGGCAAAACGATTCGTCATGTAAGTGAGCAACAACACCCAAAAGGTGAGCGCGATGCTAAAGAGCGGAAACTGCAGCGCAAGCGGCAGCGCGTAAATGATCGCCATCAGTGGTCCCCACACCGCCCACGTCGCGAGCAGCGTCGGCACGATCTTATCTTTGTAGTGTTGCCAGGTCAGCGCGCGCCGCACCGACCTCCACGAGAAGCCTTCGTTCTTCCATTCGTAGATGAGCACCTCGGTCGGCGCCGCGAAAAACGGATTGTAACCGAATTGATCCACGCAAATTTTCGCAATCAGAACTGGAACTGATACGGCTGTTCCAAACCAGAACGCATTTAGCCGATACATCCAATCGACTAGAATCGCGTCGATCGCCCAGGTCGGAACGGTGAAGGCAAGGTTGCGAAAATTTTCTCTGCGCAATTTTCCGCCCTGAAAAAAGAAAATGAGAAAAAGTTCCGGCAGAATTCCGCCCGCCATAATTCCCGCGCCGACAATGAACGCCACTCCGTAGCGTTGCCGCAATTGCGCCAACGACTCGAGCGCATGCGCGAACGCCGGACTAAAATAATAACCGACTAGCAGCGCCAGCATGAGTGCCTGCAAAATGAACGCGGGAATCGCGTTCGCTTTGGCCGCTTCCCAACCAATCGAGAGAGGCGTGCGCCCATTTGGTTTTCCCGCGACCGTCATGCGCGCAAACTCACGCGCTGCCCAATGCGAGCAAGTGTAATTTGCCGTCGAAACACATCATATGATGAAGGCCTCACACAACGGTCACCAAGGACACAAAGGGTTGCTCTAGGGTTGCATTGAATTGACGGAGAGTGGGCGAAGGGTCAAAACCCCGAGGAACCCACATGAGAACACAATTAAGTAAGCCAGTTCGCGCCAAGGCGAGCTATAGCGAGGAGTATAAACAGGAGGCGCTGCAGCTTTGGCGCGGGAGCGGGCGCAGCGCGGCCAAGGTGGCAGCGGAGTTAGGGATTCGCCCGCCTTTGCTTTACCGCTGGGCCAAGTTGGAGCGCACGGAGACCCAGAGGTCTACGGGCAAGCCCAAGCGCAGCCTGGAACAACTCGAAGCCGAGAACCACCACCTGCGTGCGGAGAACACTAAACTCTTAGAGCAGCGTGAAGTATTAAAAAAATCACTGGGCATCCTCTCCGAAGTGCCGCACAGCGGTATGCCCGGATCGAAGTCATGAGCGGCCAAGATTACAAAGTAGCCTGGTTATGCGAAGCGCTCCTGGTCTCGCGCAGTGGTTACTACCACTGGAAAGAACGGCGCACCCAGCCCGGTCCACGCCAGCTAGAGAACCTGCGCTTGCGCGGCCGGATCCAGGAAGAGTTTAAGCGCAGCCGTCAGACCTATGGCAGCCCGCGTTTGGCGCATGCCTTAGGTTGCCCAGGACGACGCAATCGCATTGCCCGGCTCATGCGTGCCCAAGGACTCTTTGCCCGGCAACGCTCCAAGTATCGCGCCGCTAAGACTGACAGCCGCCACGGCGGACCGATCGCGCCAAACCGGGTGCCAGACTTAGCTGTCAAACGACCTAACCAACTCTGGGTCAGTGATGCTACTGGCATCCTCACTGCCCAAGGCTGGTTATACCTCGTCGCGGTCCTGGATGTTTATAGCCGGCGCGTCG
>JALZAX010000014.1 GCA_030948055.1 Verrucomicrobiota bacterium
GTGACGATCGATTTCGAAACGCTGGGCGAAAAAGGCGAAGAGCTGCGCGATACGGTTACGCTACGTCATCGTGATTCGATGAAGCAGGAGCGGGTGAAGATTCGGGATTTGCTCGCCACGCTTCTGCCGCAGGTGCAGTAAGGCCTCGTGGAAGAAACGAGCGCGAAGTGGCTCCGAGTGGGCGCGGGCATTCTGGCCGCAAACTTGTTAGGCTGGCTTGTCACGGCCGGCTATGTCTGGCTCTTTAGCGCGCTGCAGTCCGACAATAATCAGATCGCACCGCTGCTGATCTGGACGGTTTATCCGAATCTTCTGCTTATTCCAACGCTGATGGGGTTGGCGGCTTCCTGCTTTTGGCGGCCGGTCGAGAAGCGCATATGGATGTATCTTCTCTTTTCCTTTCTCACCGTCCTTATCTGCCTGGCCGGTGCTTTTCTTTTCCTCCGGGAAGGCGTGATTTGTCTTCTCATCGTTTCCCCTGTTTTGCTCGTCGCGATCTTCGCTGGCTCGCTCATAGGTCGAACCTTGTTCAAAGGGGCCGACAACACTTTGCGGCTCGCCATGTTTCCCTTGCTCATCCTGTTCGTTCTCGTTGAGGGAAAAATCGCGCGGCAAGGCGAAGGCATGGTCACCGATCGAATCACGATTGCCGCTCCTCGTGCCGAAGTATGGAAACATGTAGTCGCCTTTCCGCGGATTCGGACTGAGCCGGATTATTGGCTGAACAAAGTCGGCCTCCCGAGCGCCGTGGAGACCACCTGCGAGGGCGAATTTGTCGGGGCGCGCCGCGCGTGCATTTTCAGCAACGGACTTGTCTTTAAGGAAGTGGTCGCAGAAATCGAGACCACGCGGCTCCTGACTTTCGATGTGACCGAGCAACCGCAGGATCCTGAGTTGCTGGGCCACGTCACACTGCATCGCGGGCAATTTCGCCTCGAAGCAAATGCCGACGGGACAACCACGTTGGTGGGCAGCAGCTGGTACACGCTCCACGTTCGACCGCTTTGGTATTTCGGTTGGTGGACGCGCGACATTACCCGGCATGCACATGGGCGCGTCATGCAGCACATCAAGGAACTTTCCGAGCAGGGCCCGTGATCTTCCGATTCGTCGTTCGGAAGTTACGGTGGCTCGGAGCGATTCCGCTGCTGCCGCAGATCTTCGACGCCACGCTGCTCGCTTTAACCGCGCTCACGGCGCCCCGGAAGCTACGCGGGATACAATTGCTCGAGAACGCCGTGCAGCGGAAGCTCGGCGCAAAGCTGGGCGGCCATCGTTTTGGCGGGACCGGTTTCTATGTTGGAGGCGTCGAACTCGGGCACGTTCACGGTAACGGCCTGCTTGATGTCCTGGTCGGACGCCAAAATCGTGACGCTGTCGTTTCGTCGGGTCGCGCATTTTTCCATCACGTCTTTCCCGCTTCCGGCTGGGTCAGCTTTTGGATTCGAAATCCCGGCGATGTGAAAAGGGGAATCGAGCTTTTGCGTCTGGCGAACGAAAAGGTTACTCGTGGCAAGAGATGCAGTCGGATGTCTTCCGCGAATATTGCCTGAAGAAAAAAGGCGTGACAGAGAGCACGCCCTTTGGGCCGGAAGATTTGGTTTTCAAAGTTGGCGGCAAAATGTTTGCGCTGCTCGCGCTCGAAGAAATTCCACCGAAGTGCAATCTGAAATGCGAGCCGGATCGAGCGCTGGAATTGCGCGACCGTTACGAGCAGGTCACGGGCGGCTACCACATGAACAAGAAGCATTGGAACACCGTCGAGCTCGGCGGCGAGATTCCGGACGCGGAAGTTCGTAAGATGATCGACCACTCCTACGAGTTGGTTGTGCAGAGCTTGCCGAAAGCGCAGCAGGCAAATCTGAAATAATTTCAGCGCCACTGGCGCAATTGCACCTCGCCGAGGTCGAGCTGCAGGGCATCGCGTGCGACGTTGAGAAAATTGTCGGCCGCATCCGTCAGGGCGACGTTCAGTTTGCCTAACGAGTCAGCAGGGGCGCGCAGCGATTGGCGCTCCAACAAATTACCAACGGCAGTCGCGCAGTTTTGCGCGGAATCGACCAGCTTCACCTTCTGGCCTAACGAACGCGCAATGGCCGGAGCGAGGAGCGGATAGTGCGTGCAACCGAGCACAAGCGTGTCGATGCCATCGGCGATCATCGATTCCAGATAACGCGCGATGACCTGATCGGTCACGCTGTCGTTCAGCAGACCTTCCTCGATTAAGGGCACGAGCAGCGGACAAGCGCGACTGGTCACGCGTGCATGCACATTCAGTGCGCGCAACGCATTGTCGTAGGCACCGCTACGAATCGTCGCACGTGTTCCGATTACGCCCACGTGTCGATTGCGCGTCGTGGCAATGGCGGCTTGCGCGCCCGGCTCGATCACGCCGACGACCGGTACAGAAACGTGTTTGCGTAATTTCGGGATGGCTACGGACGAGACCGTGTTGCAGGCCACTACAATCACTTTCGCCTGCTCATGCATGAGCATGTCCACCAGCTCTATGGCATACCGCTCCACCGTCTCTGCGCTTTTGTTTCCGTAGGGCACGCGCGCGGTGTCGCCGACATAGAAAATGTTTTCGTTAGGCAAGAGATCGCGCAGCGCCTTCACCACCGTGAGCCCGCCGATGCCGGAATCGAAAACACCGATAGGATTATTGTTGGCCATTGTCGGAAGAAGCGGGCGGGGGTGTCGCGACCGGATGCAAAGGTTCGGTGATCGGACGCGAGTGCGGTGGCAAATTGTTTCGCACCATGGCGAGCGTACCGCCATTCGCGCGGTAATTCACCGCCAGATCGTAACTCTGCACGCCTTGCGCGATGGCCGCGCCTAACGACTGCTGATATTGCTGCGTCGCGATTTTTTGTCCTTCGGTCGGATCGTTTACGAAGCCGGCTTCGAGCAGGAGCGCCGGCACGCGAATGTGGCGCAACACTTTGAAACGCGCGTGACGAATACCGCGATCGAAACTGGCGGTGCGCGAAAGAACGGCGGCATGCACCGCGGCGGTGAGCGCGATGTTTTGCGCGTCCTGCGCATTGCCTTCGTCGGGCTGCGAATCAGTAGCCGCGAGATGATGTTCGCCGTTCGATACGTTGGAGGCCACGCCTTCCGGCGCCAGCCGATAACTTTCCACACCTGTGCCGCCGCTCGCGGAATTGAAATGGATGCTAATGAAAACAGCGTGCGGAAATTTGTTCGCGAACTCGACGCGTTCTTCCAGTGTGATGGCTTGGTCGGTGGTGCGCGTCATTTCGACTTTGAAACCGGCCTTTTGCAATTCTGTTCGCGCGGCCAGCGCGACCGCCAGCGTGAAAGTTTTTTCCGCGCCCCAGGTGCCGGAAGCGCCATTATCCATCCCGCCATGACCGGGATCGAGCACGACAGTTTCGATGTGTTGCGCATCCCTGATCCGGCTCGGACGCAAAACGGGTTCGATTATTTTTCCGACATCGACCGCCGAGACCTGATTCGCATTATCCCGGAACAAGATCGGGAAGCAGGTAAAGAAGCGCACGCCGTTAATGAAAATTTCGCCGGTGCCGGCCTGCGCGCGGACGGTGCGACGATCGCTGCGCAAAGCGATCGTGCTATTAGCGTGACTGTAACCCTCGAAGCGGTAGAACTCGGCCACGTTGTCGAAGGTGACATAGTCGCGATTCTGCTGCTTGATCACTGTCCAATCGGTCGCGCTCGTTTGCCTAACGAGTGCAAGGATGGCGAGCAGGCAGAAATACCTCATTCGCGAGGAAGCTAACAGCTTCCGTCACAATTTGCATTCAACGCACTCGCTCTCGATGATTCTGGCCCGTGAGCGAGCTGCCGAAAACATATGACCCGAACAGCGTGGAGCCGAAATGGTATCAACGCTGGCTGGATCGCGGCGATTTTCATGCCGACGCCAAGTCGCCGAAGCCGGCGTTTTCGATCGTCATCCCGCCCCCGAACATCACCGGTGTTCTCACGCTCGGGCACGTTTTAAACAACACCATTCAGGACATTCTCGCGCGGCGCGCGCGTATGCTCGGTCACGAAGTTCTGTGGCTGCCCGGCACCGATCACGCGGGCGTCTCAACCCAGACGGCCGTCGAGAAACATCTTTGGAAAACCGAAAAGAAGACGCGCAAAGAATTGGGCCGCGAAGAATTTCTGCGCCGCGTCATCGAATGGCAGGACAAACACGGCGGCATCATCCTCCAACAACTGAAGCGGCTTGGCTGTTCCTGCGATTGGGCGCGACTGCGTTACACCTTCGACGACGCCTACGCGCGTGCGGTCGGGGAAGTCTTCGTCGCTCTATCCAAGAGAGGGCTAATTTATCGCGGACGCCGCATGATCAATTGGGATCCGAAAGCGCAGACGGCCCTCTCGGATGAGGAGGTGATTCCGCGGAAACAAAACGGCGCGCTCTATTTTGTCCGCTACGAATTGGTCGATGAACCGGGGCGATTCCTCGAAGTCGCTACCACGCGACCGGAAACAATCATGGCCGACGTCGCTCTGGCGGTGCCGCCTAACGACAAGCGTTATCAGGACTTGTTAGGCAAAAGTGTCTGGCGTCCGTTGGCGCGCGAAAAAATTCCGATCGTCGCCGATAGCGCGATTGATCCGGAATTCGGAACCGGCATTCTCAAGGTCACGCCTGCGCATGACAAAGTGGATTTCGAAATCGGACAACGGCATAAGCTGCCGGTCATAGATGTCCTGCATGCCGACGGACGCATCAATTGTCCCGCGGTTCCGGAGCTCGATGGACTCGATCGTTTCGAAGCCCGCAAGAAGGCTGCGGAAATGCTGCGGGAGAGCGGATTGCTGGCGAAGGAAGAGCCGCATGAAAATAATGTCGGTTTCAGCGAACGCAGCGAAGTTCCGATCGAACCGCGCCTGAGCGAGCAATGGTTTTTGCATTATCCGAAAACGCCGGAAGCGCTCGCGGTCGTGCGTGGACACCTCATTCGTTTCTTTCCCGTGCATTGGGAAAAGGTTTACGCGCAGTGGCTGGAGAACATTCAAGATTGGTGCATCAGCCGGCAGGTTTGGTGGGGCCATCGCATTCCGGCCTGGTATTGGAATGACCGCACCTGGCAGCAGCTCCGCATCGAAATTGTCGTGGGTGATCCCGAAACCATTTCCGGCAAAAACATTCGCGAATTGCGTGTCGCGGCCTGGCGATACGCGCACGAAAATGGAATTCTCGGGCAAAGCTTTCTCAATCTGCACGCCGATTTTGCGATCACCGTGCAAAAATCGAGTCTTCAACACGCCTTTTCCAACTTTGGAATTGCGAACGTAAAATTGGTTCCGTCGTTGCCGGCATTGCTTCGAAATGCCATTCGCATCGTCACCGTGCCGCATGAGCCGTTTTCGCCCGATGTCCGTTGCGTGCACATTTTTTACGGGGCCCTGCAATTGGGGCCGCGTTTCTATCGAGTAAAATTCACTGTCAAAGAATTACCCGGCGGCGTCAGGCTCTACGATCATCAGAGCCTCGAAATAAAAAGCGGCGAGCCCGACGGTGAAAAGTCTCCGGAGGCGCATCTCCCGAAGGAGAAGTTGGCCTCACGGCCTGCATCGGACTCGCGCGTGATGAAATTCGCCGAACTAATGCGCGGCGTCAATCTTGACCACATCCTCCGTCGCGTGCAGCTCGAATCGCCGGGGGAAGGTTGGACGCAGGATCCGGATACGCTCGACACGTGGTTTTCATCGTGGCTTTGGGCTTACGAAACGATGGATGCGGAGACGCGCGCGAAATTTTATCCGACCTCCGTACTCGTGACCGGACCCGATATCATTTTTTTCTGGGTCGCGCGCATGATCGTCGCCGGATTAGAATTCCAGCCGGGAAAATCGGAGCGCATTGAAGACAACATTCCCTTCCGCGACGTTTTCTTCACCGGAATCATCCGCGACCAGAAGGGTCGCAAGATGAGTAAGTCGTTAGGCAATTCGCCTGATCCGCTCGACTTGATGGCGAAATACGGCGCGGACGGTTTGCGTTTCGGCCTGATGCGGATCGCGCCCAGTGGGCAGGACATTCGCTTCGACGAAAAGCAGATCGAGGAGGGGAGAAACTTCGCGACCAAACTCTGGAACGCGGCGCGTTTTCGTCAGATGCATGGGCCGAGCGAAGCGACGCCCGATGTGAGCAAGCACGAGCTGTCGATCTACTCACGCGAAGTTCTATCGAGGCTTGATTCGACGATCGCGGCGATTGAAGCGTCGTATGCGGAATATCGTTTCAACGAAGTCGCGCAACGGCTCTACGATTTCTTCTGGAGCGATTATTGCGATTGGTACGTAGAGGCGGCGAAGACCGATATTTTCGGCGAGAGCGACGCGAAAAAGAAATCAGCGCTCGCCGTCATGGATCACGTGTTGTCGGCGCTGTTGCGATTGCTGCATCCGTTTATGCCGCATGTGACCGAGGAACTTTGGTCGGTCTTTGGTTTTGGTTCGGAGACGATTCAATTTCAATCGCCGCCGAAACCGTTGAGCCTCGACGGCAGCGAAAAAGTGAAAGACGTTTACGCGGCGATCGGATTGGGGAGAAATCTCCGCGCCGAGTCTGGGGTGCCTTCAAACAAGAAAGCGAAGTTTGTTCTCAAGTCTTCGACGGATTGGATCAAAAATGAAATGCCGACAATCGCCCGTTTGTTGAACGCCGAAGAAGTTTTGCTCGAGCCGAATTTTAAACCGGATTCCGGCGTGCCAGTTGTCCCGACGCCGCTCGGCGAACTGCATCTGATTATGGCAACAGCCGACAAAGCTTCGGAACGCGAACGCTTAGAAAAGGAGATCGCGAAAGTGCAGGAAGAATTGCGCAAGGTGAACACAAAGCTGGCCAGTTCATCCTTTGTCGACAAAGCGCCGCCCGCAGTGGTGGAAGAACATCGCAAACGGAAAGAAGATTTCACTGAGCGCCTTGCGCAACTGAAGCGCGCGCTCGAAGCCATGGAATGAGCCTCGCGAAGAAATTGTTGTGGATCGCGATCGCGGTGATCGGCCTCGCGGCAGTTTGTGTTCTTGCTCTCTCACGCGGCGAACAAATCAGCGCCCTCTGGATCATTGTCGCGGGTCTGTGTTGTCTTGCGATCAGCTACCGTTTTTACAGTCGTTGGCTGGCGACGAAAGTCTTGGAGCTCAACGACGACCGCGCGACGCCGGCAGTGGTGCAAGATGACGGCAAAGATTTTGTGCCAACGAATCGCTGGATGGCGTTCGGTCATCATTTCGCAGCCATCGCGGGACCAGGGCCGTTGGTTGGCCCCGTCCTGGCGGCGCAGTTCGGATTTCTCCCGGGCACGCTTTGGATTTTAATCGGCGCGACGCTGGGTGGCGGCGTGCACGATATGATTGTGCTTTTCGCTTCGGTGCGACGCCGCGGGAAAACGCTCGGGCAAATGGTGAAGGAAGAAATCGGGAAAGGCGTGGGCGCGCTGGCGCTCATCAGCGTGCTCGCGATCATGATTATTTTGATGGCCGTGCTCGCGCTCGTCGTCGTGCAAGCGCTGGCAAAGAGTCCGTGGGGCGTGTTCACCATGGCGACGACAATTCCAGTCGCGCTCATCATGGGAATCGGACTGCGCACCGGTCGCGTGAGCGTGAAATGGATCACCGCGTTTGGTCTGCTGGGGTTAGCTTTCGGCGTCTGGGGCGGACAATTCCTTTCGCATTTTCCAACACTGCAAAACTGGTGCACGCAAGATGAGAAAACGGTCGCGTGGTCGCTGATGATTTACGGATTCGCGGCTTCTACTTTACCGATCTGGTTGTTGCTCACTCCGCGCGACTATCTCAGTACGTTCCTCAAACTGGGAACCGTCGCGGCGCTCGCTGTAGCGGTGATTGCGCTGCGCCCGATGTTATTGATGCCGTCAATCTCACGCTTCATCGACGGCTCTGGTCCGGTCTTCGCCGGCCCTGTTTTCCCTTTTGTCTGTATCACGATCGCCTGTGGCGCGGTTTCCGGTTTTCATTCGCTCATCGCATCGGGGACGACGCCGAAGATGGTGGCGCGCGAATCGCGGATTCGTGACATCGGCTACGGCGCGATGGTTGTGGAAATGATGGTCGCGCTCATGGCGATGGTGGCTGCGTGCGTGTTGGAGCCGGGTGAATATTTTGCGATCAACAGCAAAGGCGCGCCTTCTGAAGTAGTGGCGAAAATCAGTGAGTTGGGATTTCCGGTGACCGAATCAGGCATGCAGGATCTGGCGGCGAATCTCGGCGAAACGACGATGTTCAACCGCGCCGGCGGCGCGCCGACCTTCGCTGTCGGAATGGCGCACATGTTCTCGCGCGTCTCATCCAATCCCACCGCGATGGCTCTTTGGTATCACTTCGCCATCATGTTCGAAGCGCTTTTTATTTTAACGACGATCGATGCAGGCACGCGCGTTGGAAGATTCTTGCTTCAGGACTTGTTAGGCAATTTATGGCGACCGCTCGGAAATACAAAATCGTGGAGCGCGAATTTCTTTTCCAGTTTCCTGCTCGTCGGTGCGTGGGGTTGGTTCTTGTATCAAGGGGTCGTCGATCCACTCGGCGGCATCAACACACTCTGGCCACTCTTCGGTCTCGCGAATCAACTGCTCTCGGTCATCGCCCTTTGTTTCGGCACGACGTTGCTGATCAAAATGGGTAAGGCGCGTTACATGTGGACGACACTGGCGCCTCTCCTCTTCATGTGTGTCGTCACATTCTCGGCCGGTTGGATAAAAATTTTCTCGCCCGATCCGCGGTTAGGATTTCTCAGCGGCGCTAATTCCCTCGCGAATACGAGACAAGCAGCTGTCTGGCGGCTCGATGCTTTCGTCGCGGGAGCTTTTCTCGCGTTAGTCTTTTTAATTGTCGCCGGGTGCGCGCTGGAATGGTGGCGACTGTTGCGCGGAAACAAGCGCATCGTTCTGCACGAAAGCGAATTCGTACGACTGCCGCGCGAAATTTCCGTTGCCTAACGAGTTGTTATCTCCGGCGCAGCGGAACGACGATCTCCTGATCGCGGCGTTGCAGGATAACTTGTCCGTCCTGGATGGATTTGACAGTTATTGAATAGGTCTGGTTGCCCATTTGTAATCCGAAGACCTGACCTTCGTTCATCACTTTGCCGTTGATGATGGCGTAGCGCGCGCCGGCATCGAGCGTGATAGAGCTGACAAGAAAAGCGGTGTCCCGGATTTCGGAACCAGCGTGTTCGGTGTTACCAGATTTTTTGGGCGCCGGTTTCCAACCGATCGGCCAAAACGGATTACGGCCGCTTTCGTCCATGACGAACGACGATTGGGTCTTCAACTCGATGGGCGCGACTTCGGTCACGGGCGCGTCTTTGTCACCGGTAGGTTCCGGTGCGTCAGCTGCGCCGGCGTAGCGGAGAAGCGCGGTCGCCAGAAACAATGTGCAGGTAAATTTCTTCATCTCTTCATGATGGCGGTGTTGGTCGCGATTGTGACCTGCTGGAATTGCGGATCATCCGTGCCGGCTTTGAGAGTGATTTTCGAGATAGTTAGGAGCGGCTCGGTGTTTTCCAGATCGGCGATCGTTCCCGCCGCGGTGATGAAATCGGTCTGCGGTAGCTCGATCATCCAGGTGTAACGCATCCATTCGCTCAACTCGGCTTCCTTATATGGGGCACTGCCATCGAGGCGCGCGGTCGCTTTATCGATTTGATGATTAGCGAAAAAGAGTTTCATGCGCGGTGGAAACCAGGCAATGGGCGCGCCTTCCGGACTAAGATTTTTTAGCGACGCAAAGCGCGTCGTAGCCGTGGCGGCGTCTTTTTGCAGATTGCTCGCTTTCGTCATTTCGCTCTTCGACGTGCTGAGCTTCGCCTGCAAATCGTTGATCGAGGCCTCCATCGAGGCGCGACTCTTGTTGAGCGGCCCGAGGAAGTAAGTGAAATAGACGTAGATGAGCGCAACAAAACCGAGCGTGCTCAGAACTAGTTTCTGGATCTGATCTTTGGATAACTTAACGCCGTTCATTTGGGTCATCGCTTGGAAGCGCGCGTGGGCGCCGGAGTTGGAGAGGCTTTAGCGGCGGACGGATTGAAGGTAATGCCTAACGAATAGCGGGCCACGGCCATATTGGCACCGGCGACGTTAATGATGGTGTCGAGATCTTCGAGAGTCTTGAATTCAACTTTTACGTCGCGATAACTATCGGCCAATTGTTCGCTCAGCAGCTGACGCAATTCTTCCGCGGCGGAACGCGGCTCGCGTCCAGCGGCCAGACCCTGGATCGTGACTGCGACTTGTTTGTTATCGTCGCTCACCCCGCCGTCGATGCTCATGAGCTGCGCATTTGGGGCGACGCATCGCGATATTTTCTGCAAGAAGGGCGCCCAGTAAAAGCGGTTATCGATCATGGTATCGAGCACCTTGGTGGTGTTGATGATGGAGGTAAGTTCTTTCGATTGCTTCTGCGCCGCCGTCACATTCGGCTCGACCTTTGCCCAATCATGCTGCACCGAGCTCAGGCGATTTTTTACGCCGAGCGTCTGGTAGGCTTTGAACATGTAGAAGAGCAACATCAACGCACCAACCGCGCTGAGAGCCATCACGCCGAGCTTGAGCGGATCGCGCTGACGCTGCCGTTGTTCCGCGATTTGCTCGTGCAGGAGATTTAATTGGAGAGCCATGAGCCGCTAGTTTCGCAAATATTCGAAGGCCGCTCCGCAGGCGACGTTGAGCGAGACAAATTCGTTAGGCAACGCCTGCCGTTTCGCTGGCGGGAGAGCGACTTCGCAGCTTTCGAGCGGGTCCCAAATTTCGCAGGGTAAACCGAGCTCGTCGCTCAAGTTTTGCAGAACCGTTTCGGTTCGCGCCAGCCCACCCGAAACGAAAAGACGGTGGATGCTTTCTTCCCGTTGACCTTCGAAAAATCCGATGGAGTTCCGCACTTCCGTCGCGAGGCGCGTGAGCGAACTACGGCAAATTTCGGCCATGCCCGGGTCACCCTGGGTCATCAGGAGTTTCGCGGCGTTCACGTCCAGCGCGCCGTCGGCGGTCAATGCCTGAGTAAGCGATTTGCCGCCGTAATCGACGCTGCGCACGAGCACTAGTTCCTTCTTGCTGCCGATCAGGACGGTGCTTTGCAGGTGCCCCATGTCGAGGAGCAGGAATGTTTCGTTGGCGAAGATCTCGGGGTAGGCGAGCTCGAAAGCGTTGAAGGAACAGACCGGCGCCAGTTGTAGAAGATCGGGCGATAAGCGCGTCTTGATCACCGCATCGGAAATTTGTTTTACCGTCGGGCGCAACATTCCGCCGACGAGATATTTTTTCATGGCCACGCCGTGCCCGTTTTCCTGGCCGTTGCCGTTGCCGTTTTCGCCATTGGAAGAAACCGGCGTGCAATCGAGCACGAAATCTTTGCATTCCTGATTCAGGACAGCGAGGCCGTTGAGACGAAGTGCATTGCGCAACAGGTCGACCGGAGTCTCCGGCTGTTCGATGATGCGAAGGAGCGAACCGGGATCAGAAACACCGATGGCGCAGGCTTTGGCGCTACCGCCGAGATCTTTAACCAGGAGTTTCAGTTGCTGCGAAAGATCGTCCGCGCTGGCCATTTCCTCGGGCACCTCGCGCGACGCATAACTGGTCAGGACGTAACGAGCGTCGTTTTTCCGCTGCAGGACCACGCCCTTGAAGACGTGCTTGCCGAGGTCGATGCCAATAACAGAGTTGCTGCGCTTCGCCATGATGCTGTGGTTCCTATAGCGGGAAGTGTGCCGACGGTGTCGGGCTTCCCTCTTTTCAGTCTGCCGATTGCAGAAGCAGCCCCTGTTCCCTTCGCTCGGATCAGGAGAAAATGCTGGGGACTATTTCGATTCGGCCGCCGCGCGGTAGCCGAAAAAGCCGCGAGTTTTGATCATCTCCACCACTTCCGGAGGCACCATTTTCTCCCAGGATTCGTCGCCGGATTGCAGCTTGCGCAACGCATCTGGCGGATGGATCCGGAGATAGTCGGGATTGTAATTGGAAATCTCCTCGATTACGCCGTTGTCGAGCAAGTAGGTGAAGAGGGGCTGGAGGTTCGACGCCACCTTGATATTTTTCGCCGTCAGCAACTCACCAGTCTCTTCGTCGATCATCGGATAGACGTAGAGTTTCACTCCGCTCTTAAACATCCGGCCAAGCGCTTCCAAAATTCCGCCTTCGAGGTTGAGATAATATTTCTCGTCGAAGATTTCCAACAAGGTCGGCACGCCCATGACGAGACCGATGCGCTTGTTGGTGTAGCGCGAGAGATAAGCAGCCAGGCGATAATATTCGCCGAATTTTGAGATCAAGACCGTGCGACCAAGGGCACCCAGAATATCCACGCGCGCGAGAAAATCTGCGTGATTGAGCTGACCTTCCGAGAGCAGATTCTCCAGGGTCATTTCCATCACCACCACCAGGTCCTCTTCGGAATATTTGCATTGCTCGAGGAAGACACTGCGCGCGCCATTCAGCATGTCGTTTGTGGCGTAAGTCACGGGGCGAAAGCTGCCGCGCTCGACCAGGATCGCTTTCTTGTAGAAAACTTCCGCCGGTTGCACGGTCTCGCCGTCGGCCGTGAACATGACTGTATTCGTTAGGCCCTGACTGACCAGTTGCAGACTCATCAGCCGATTGTCGATCTTCGGAAACGCCGGCCCGGAAAACTTAATCATGTCCACCTGGATGCGGTCCTCCGCCAGGTTCTCCGGCAGTGACGCGATCAACTTCTCGGGCTGATGATGATAGAACGCGCCGTAAAGTAGATTCACCCCAACGACACCGAGCGCTTCCTGTTGATCGACATTCGCTTCATCCAGCATGCGCACGTGGATGATGATCTGGCTGGGCTCGCCGCGCGTTTCAGTCTGAAAACGAACGCCGAGCCAGCCGTGCGATTCATTGTGTTGCTTGAAACTGCGCGCTGCCACGGTGTCGGCGAAAACAAAAAATGTGCGCGCGCTTCCAAATTTTATATCGAGGCGCTCGACCAGGAGTCCGTATTCGTGGTCGAGCATCGTCTGCAATCGCTTGCGACTCACATACCGATCCGCCGTGCCGTAAATTGCGTCGCTGAAAGTCATGTCGTAGGCCGACATGGTCTTCGCTACCGTCCCGGCAGCGCCGCCCACGTGAAAAAATCGCCGCGCCACTTCCTGCCCCGCGCCGATTTCCGCAAACGTCCCGTATTTTTTCGCGTCGAGGTTGATCTGGAACGCCTTCTTGTTCGTTCCCACATCCATCTCGGCATTCATGCGGCATTGTAGCCGCCGCCCTGCGGACGGCGCAAACGCTGGCGTGACGCAGAAATTACAAACGCACGCGTTCCGCGCTCTGCGCGGGAATCCAACCTAACAAGTCGTTAGGCAACGAGGCGTAAACCCAATCACCGCGTGTGCTGAGAATTTTCACTTCGCTTCCCGGCGGCAGAGCCAGCACCGTTCCGGAACTATCGGCGGTCGCCAATCGTGCTTCCGTGCCTTTCGCGACAACAATCGCCAGATCACGTCCTTCGCTCCCGCTCTCGACGGAGTAAAGACCGAAGCCCGCGCAACCAGCAACGAAAAGCGAGAGAATCAGCGCACCGACTAAGGCCGGCGATCTTCGACGTGAAAAGAAAATTCCCGCGAGCGAGAAGAGCACAATCCAAAATGCGATCGCCGCCGCGACGGTGTATTGCGTCGCCGTCCCCTGCAAAGTGATTCGCTCGGTCGGACTGCGCTTCAATTCCAGCGCGCGCGCTTTGTCTCTAACCAGTCGTAAGTTCGCTTCCGCTTCGGGATGGTGCGGCTCTAGGGCGAGCGCGCGTTCGTAGTTCAAGATCGCCTTGCCCGAATCGCCGGCGCGAAAATGCGCGTTCCCCAGATCGTAGAAAACCGCCGCGCTGAATTCGCCAGCCTTCAGTAAACTCTCGTAGCTCGCGATCGCGTCGCGAAAATTCCCGGCGGCATATTCCTGATTCGCTTTAGCGAATGCATCGTTCTCTTCCGCACCGCTCGCGATGGAGAAGGCCGAACTAATTGCGAGGCAACAAAACAGCAATGTCTTCATCGCAGGTTCTCTACCAACTCAAGAATTTCACGGCGTTTTTCCGGCGTGATTGCTTGTCCGCCATTCGGGCCACCGCTGTAGCGCATTTCGTCACTCTCGGAAAAAAGCTGTCGCAAACGGTTTCGTTTTTCGTCGTCCAGGTGGAAAGCATTCGCGGCCGATTCCGCATCGATCGCGTTTGGATCGACATTCCGCGCCAACGCTGCTTTCAATTGCACGGCGCGCGACGCATCCGCCACATATTCTTGTGGCGCGACATCGTTGCGCTGCAATTTGCGCTGCAACTCCGCCGCCTCGTGTTGCAGGCGCGCGATGCGTTGCGCTTCGCGATTGTCGGAATGGCGCGCGTGAATTTTCCACGCCACGAACCCGAGCAGCAAAGCGAACGGCAAAATCTGCGCGAGCCAAAACGCGCGACGTTGGTAAAGCGGCGCGAAAGTTTCCCCCTGCGCCGGCCTTTCCGTGAGCTGATACAAAATATCTTCGTCTTTTTTCGGCGTGGGCGCAGCGGAAGCGGAAGGTGCTGGCGCGGTGGACGGAGCAGCCGCCGACAGGGCGGGCGTGGCGGCTGGCGCGGCGCCGCCTTCGATGGTTAAAGGAATCGGATCGCTTTGCAGCGTCACGTAAGTCTCCTTTACTGGATCGAAGAACGAAAAAATGAGCGACGGCAATTTATCCTTTCGCTCTTTCGCGCTGACAACGATCTCGAAACTTTTCGTGCCGCTGATGCCGACGTCATCATCCTGCGTGAATTTTTCCGACGGCGGATACTTGTGCCAGCCGTTGTCGTTTTCTAGCGCGGGCGCAGTTACGCGGTCGAAATTTCCACGGCCAGTCACCGTCGCAGTGACCGTAATCGGATCGCCCACCTGCGCTTTTTTCGGATTCGCTTCAACTTTCAGAGTGAAGTTTCCGATCGCGCCCGAGAAGGTTGCCGGCGCATTCGATGGGAGAGGTTTTACTTCCAGCGTCGCGGTCTGGCTTTTCAATTCAATTCGCTTCGCCATTGACGGCGCAAAAGCAGGGTCATTGAAAAAACTATTAAACATGTCGTCGATGTCCCGCGGTAAAGCGGGGTTGCGCTGCGAGACCGGCACGCGCACGATCGGTGCGAAAGTCGCCGGCCCGACCTCCATTTTTCCGCTTCGCACCGGCGCGATGGCAGTGTTTTGGATAAAGACGTCGTAGGTCTTGCCGTTCACATTTTCGACCGTGTGGCGTGATTGCTCCGCGGGCGTCTGCTTGGTGAAACCTTGTCCGGCAATTTGCAGTCCTTCGTCCGGCGCCTGCACCGGTGTGCGCGTGTTAATACCGATACGCGTTTGCAGCGGAACCATCTCGCCCACGTAAGCGACCGATTTCGGCAAAATCATTTCGAGAAAGCCGTACTGCGACGGATCGATGTTCGCGTTCCCGGTGCCGCGGCCGGAACGTGCCGCTTGTCCGGATGAAGAACCGGCGCTGACATTCAGCGTCAATTCCGGGGTGCGAAAAGTTTTGCCGCCGGCTTCGACGCTTTGCGGTGGAATCTTGTAGGTGCCCGCCTTGAGCGGGAAGATGTTGTAGTTGTAAGTAAAATTGTAGCTGACGGAAAAATTTTGCATCTGGTATTGCCGCGAAACACCGGCCGAGCGGATGTCCAGGCCATCGACTTTGATTTCACCGGGCGATTTTGGATTCGCGGCGCCGGTGATTTGGATTTGCAGTTCGACGGGCTGACCAACCGCCGTTTCCGAGCTACTCAAAACGGCCGTGACCGATGGCTCCGCTGCGCGCGCGATCGCCGCGACGAAAAAAATCAAACTGAGCCCGCAAATCCGCGTTTGCATTAATCCCTGAGTTTCAACCATCAATCTCTTCGAAGCTACCAGTCCTTATAGACACGACGGACGGCCTTGTGTTCATCGAGTTGAACGCGCTTCTCCTCGTCGCGCATGGAGCGCAGAAGTCGCTCGGCCTGTTGCGCGCTCATTTGGTTTTCTTCGCCCGCTTCTTCTTCGGCAGCAGCCTCCGCTTTTTCCTGCGGTTGATCCTCGGCGGCGCCTTTCACATCACCGGTCGGTTTTTTCGCAGGCGAAGCGGAAGCGCTTGGTCCCGGCGAAGGGGACTCGTTTCCATCCCCTCCGTTTGCTCCTTCATTGGGGGAAGAAGGAGTGGGGGATGCTTCACCTTCACCCGGTGTGGGTGATGGACTTCCTTGGTTTTCTCCCGGGGAGGGCGAAGCCGATTGTTGCTGGCCAGGTGAGGGACTTGGAGAGGACCCCTGCGACGACTCGGTAGGCGAAGGAGTTGGCGAATTACCCTGCTGTTTGTCCTGCTTGCCATCAGATGGAGATGGAGAAGGTGTCGATCCGGATTTTTGCTGATCCTGTTTTTTGTCGTCTTGCTTCTGATCTTTCTGATCTCCCTCGCCGGACTGATCCTGTTGTTGCTGCTTATCTTTGTCTTGCTGTTGATCGTTCTTCTTCTGGTCTTTTTTGTCCTGAGGTTTTGGCGAAGGCGACGGAGTTGGTTTAGGCGTGGGAGTAGGCGTCGGCGTCGGTTGCTCTTTCTTCAGGTCTTCGATTTTATTCTTAACGAACGCGTAGTTTTCCTTCGCCTCTTTGTTTTCAGGTTCGATCTTGAGCGTTTGTTCGTAGTGCTGCAGCGCGTTGGTCCAGTCTTTCAACTTCTCGTTAGGCGTTTTTTGCACCTCCCCGCGCTGGTAAAGTGTGTTCCCGAGATTATAATGGCTGCGGCTTTGCAGTTGCGTGTCGGGGGAGAGCAACGCCTGGCTGAATGACTGCAAGGCCTTGCCATAATCTTTCATGCGGTAAGCAGCCGCGCCGGAATCGAATTGAATCTTCTCGGCCGCGTCCGTCTTCGGATGCTCCTTTAGCGTTTCCTGAAATCGATTATACGCCTCGTTGAATTGGCCGCCGTTGTATTCATCGATCCCTGGTGCCGCGGCGAAAGCGAGATTCGCGCAGAGAAGAATGATCGCGATCGCCACGGCCTTCGGTTCGTTTGGCGATGGCCTAACGAGTGGTCGTCGCCGCGCATTCTTGCGTTCATTAATCAGAAGTGATGTGGCCATCGCTAGAAGCGCCACGGCAAGCGGCCATTGATATCGTTCGATCGGTCGCTGCGCTGTACGCGCGTCGATATCGCCGGCCTGCATCTTGCCAATTCCCTCGCGATAAAGTCGCTGCATTGACGCCGGCCCAGTTTCCAGTGGGAGAAACATCCCTCCGGTTGATTCGGCGATTTCGCGCAAACGCTTTTCGTCCAACTTCGATTTCACCACCTGACCGCTACTGTCTTTCACGAACGACGTTCCGCCGCCCGCTTGCGTCAGTGGAATAAGCGA
>JALZAX010000208.1 GCA_030948055.1 Verrucomicrobiota bacterium
GCGCAGGCCTGTGGACAATTTTATGTGAATCAGCGCTGGCTCGGCGGAACGCTGACCAATCTCGCGACAATCCGGAAGAGCATCGGGCGTTTGAAATACATCGAGGAGATCGAGCAATCACCGGACTACAAGAAGATGGGCAAGCAGGAGCTCGCGGCTTTGAATCGCGAGGCGGCCAAGCTTCGCCGAAATCTCGACGGGATTTTGGAGATGCAGAAATTGCCGGATGCGATGGTGATCATCGATACGACGCGCGAACAAAATGCGGTCAATGAAGCGAAGCGTCTGGGAATTCCGACAGTCGCAGTTGTCGATACGAATGCGGATCCCGAGTTGATCGATTATCCGATCGCCGGGAACGACGACGCGATTCGTGCGATTCGCGTGGTCTTGCAGAAGTTGGTCGATTCGATCGTGTCCGCGACGGGCGAAGCGCGTCAGCGTGAGGAAGTCGAGATGGCCGGCGTTTCGGCCTAACGACTTTAGTTCTGGCTCCGATGACAACGACAGCGGAAATTAATCCTCAACTCGTCAAGCAGCTGCGCGAGAAAACGAACGCGGGCATGATGGACTGCAAGCGCGCACTGACTGAGTCCGCTGGCGATTTAGAAAAAGCCGAAGCGATTCTGCGCACGAAAGGAATCGCCAGCGCGGGCAAGAAGGCCTCGCGTGCAACCAAGGAAGGCATCGTCGCCTCCTATATTCATTTGCAGGGAAAAGTTGGCGTGCTCGTGGAAGTGAACTGCGAGACCGATTTCGTGGCGAAGAACGAAAGCTTCCGCGAATTCGTCAAGGACATCACGTTGCACATCGCAGCGGCGCATCCGCTTTATGTTTCACGCGAAGACGTGCCGGAGAAGATGGTGGAATCCGAGCGCGAGATTTTTCTCGGGCAGGTGAAGGGCAAACCGGAAAACGTGATTGCGAAAATCGTCGAGGGTAAGCTCGATAAATTTTACAGCAGCGTCTGCCTCTTGGAGCAGGGATTCATCAAAGATCCCGATCACACCATTAAGGAATTGGTGGCGACCAAAATAGCCGAGCTTGGCGAGAACATCGTCATTCGCCGCTTTACGCGCTATCTGGTGGGCGAGCCGCTCGAGGGCGCGCCGCTGTCGAGCACCGAGGCGCAAAATTAGATACGCGCGGCTGCGCGCTCGGAATCGTTTTCTGAGTGGCGTCCGCTGACGCCGCGATCTGACGAAAGTCGTCAGGTTTTGAACCTAATAATTTGGGAGGAACTATGGCAAAAATCGATTCACTGGAAGCATTGTTGGAAGAAGAACTGAAGGACATTTACAGCGCCGAGAAACAACTCGTAAAAGCACTCCCGAAGATGGCGAAGACCGCTACTTCGGAAGACTTGCGCAGCGCGTTCGAAGAGCATCTCGAGGTCACGAAGGGTCAGGTGACCCGGCTGGAAGAAGTCTTCCAAGCTCTCGGCAAAACGGCCAAGGCGAAAACCTGCAAAGCGATGCAGGGTCTGCTCGAAGAAGGCAAAGAAATCATGGAGGAGGACGCAGAGGATTCCGTCATGGACGCGGCCCTCATCGCGGCTGCGCAGAAAGTTGAGCATTATGAAATCGCCAGCTACGGCACGGTGCGGACGTGGGCCCGTTTGTGCGGGCAGGAAGAAGCGGCTGAGCTACTCCAAGAAACGCTCGATGAAGAAGGCGAAGCGGACAAGAAATTGACCGAGCTAGCTGAAGCGGTCATCAATCCTGAAGCCGAATCAGGAAACGGCGCCGGCTCCGATGGCCGGAGTTCGGCCGGTAAGAAAAGCAAAAGTCGCCGCTAGGTCGAGGCAACGAAACTCAGAACGCCATCGTTGTCCGTGCGACAACGATGGCGTTTTTGCTTTAGTGATGAGGGAGTAACGAGCGATGGGCCTAAAAGAATATAAAGCGAAGCGGAATTTTTCGGTCACGGCGGAACCGGCGGGTAAAGTTTTACCAAAAAAGGTAAAGGGCGCATCGCGTTTCATTATTCAGAAACATGATGCGACTCGATTGCATTACGATCTCCGACTGGAGATGGATGGGGTGTTAAAATCGTGGGCGGTTCCGAAGGGGTTGCCGTGGACGAGAGGGGAAAAGCATCTCGCGGTGGAGGTCGAGGATCACCCGGTTGAATACGGGGGCTTCGAAGGCATCATCCCGAAAGGCCAGTACGGCGGGGGAAGTGTGATGTTGTGGGACCGCGGGACGTATCGAGTTTTCGGCGAAGATCCGCTGATATCCTTACGCGAAGGGAAACTGCATTTCCTTTTGGAAGGCGAGAAAGCAAAAGGGGAATGGCGGCTCGTGCGCACACAAATGGGCGGCGCCAAGACGCAATGGTTGCTCTTGAAGAGTGGCGAGAGTGTTCGGCCGCTCTCGAAGAAACTCGACGATCAATCGGTCGCGAGCGGCCGCACGATGAAACAAATCGCGGCGGATTCCGACGCGGAATGGGAATCGAATCGCGCGGCGAAGAAAAAGAAGCGGTGAAGCGGAAGTCGCTGTCGCTGCCAAGAGATCTGCCGGCGGGAAAGCCGCGTTTCATTTCGCCAATGAAGGCGAAGCTGGCCGAGGCGGCACCGACAGGAGGCGATTGGTCCTACGAATTGAAGTTCGATGGGATTCGACTCATCGCCGTGAAAGACGGGACGAAAGTGAATTTGATTTCCCGTAACAAGAACGAACTGGGTGCGCGATTTTCAGAAGTGGCGGAGGCAATCGCTTCGTTACCGGTGAAAAATTGCGTGATCGATGGCGAAGTCGTGGCGGTCGATGAGCGCGGCCGATCATCGTTTCAACTCTTGCAGGGACGTGAATTGCCGGGCGGGAAAAATTATCCAGTCTACTTCTACGCGTTCGATTTGCTGCAGGCGGAAGATCGGTTGTTGCTCAACCAGCCGCTGGAAAAAAGAAAAGCGTGGCTGCAACAATTGTGTGCAGGTGCCCGCGATCCGATTCGTTATTCCGGTGAGATCGAAGGCGATGTTGCGAAATTGTTGGAACAGGTTCAGCGACTCGGCCTGGAAGGATTGATCGGTAAATTGTGCGGTTCTGTTTACGAATCGGACCGGCGCAGCGGGGCGTGGATCAAACTTAAAGTTCTAAACGAACAGGAATTCGTTATCGGCGGTTATACGCCGCCAGCGGGTGCGCGAAAATATTTCGGTGCTCTGCTCGTGGGGTACTATGAGCGCAATCGACTTTTATTTGCGGGCAAAGTCGGAACCGGATTCGACGCTAAATCGCTCGCCTCATTGCATGCAAAACTTCGCAAGGAAGCGCGTAACGATTGTCCCTTCGCCGATCTGCCTTCGAAACAGAATGGTCAGTGGGTGCAAGGCATCACGCCTTCCATGATGCGGAAAATGTATTGGGTAAATCCGGTTTTTGTCTGCCAGATCAAATTCGCCGAATGGACGCGCGACGCGAAATTGCGCCAGCCGGTTTTCCTCGGTTTGCGCGAAGACAAGAAACCGAAAGAAGTGAAACGCGAAATGCCACAATGAACTTGTTGGCGGCGCGCACGCGGGAATAATGGAGCCATGAAAATGAAGGTCCTCGTCACGCCGAAAGCAGCGGTGCTTGATCCGCAAGGCGCGGCCGTGCGCGACGCCATGCAACATCTTGGCATGCCGGAGGTGCGCAGCGTCCGAATCGGAAAGTATCTGGAGATCGATATCGACGGCGATGCGGCGCAGGTGGAACCGAAGCTGCGCGAATTGTGTCGCGATCTGCTTTCGAATCCGGTGATCGAAGACTATCAGTTGGAGAAAGCGTGAAATTCGCTGTTATCCAATTCCCCGGATCGAATTGTGACCAGGATTGCATCGCGGCGTTGAACGGACTTGATGGCGCGCGCGCCGAATATGTCTGGCACAAGGAGACGTCATTGGCCGGTTACGACGCAATCGTTTTGCCGGGAGGATTTTCCTACGGCGATTATTTGCGTTGCGGCGCGATCGCTCGTTTTTCACCCATTATGCAGGCGGTGAAGAACGAGGCCGCCCAGGGGAAATTGGTGCTCGGTGTTTGTAATGGTTTCCAAATCTTGTGCGAGGCGGGTTTGTTGCCTGGCGCGTTGGTGCGCAATCGCGGACTGCGATTCGTTTGTGCGATGACCAAGGTGCGAATTGAAGTCGATCATTCACCCTTCACGCTCGGCCTAACGAAAGGGGCACAGCTGCGCATCCCGGTCGCGCACGGCGAGGGATGTTTCTTTGCCGACGAGCCGACGCTGCGCGAACTGAATGCGAACCGGCAGGTGATCATGCGCTACGCCGATGGAAACCCGAACGGCTCGATCGAAGACATCGCCGGCGTTTGCAATCGTGAACGAAATATTTTCGGCTTAATGCCACATCCGGATCGGGCGTGCGACGAACGGCTCGGCAGTTCCGATGGCGCAAAGATCTTCCGTTCGATGGTCGAGTGGGTCGCGGGAAAGCAAACCCGCGCGGCCTAACGAGAGGTCGACTTCGCCGTCCGGCGCGGTGGAATAGCGATGTGCCGCGCGAATTATCGACCGTCAAAAAATCACCGAAAAGTCTGGGATTGAACACAAGTGTAACGAACCGTTACACGATTTAACGCTTGGCACCGACCGCTTCCCTCGTAAGCGCCTGACGGCATATGGGTTGCTCGAAAAAGGGTAACAACCCATCCAACCACATATGCTCCTACAAAAAACCTTGCACATGAGTCAGTCGCTGGCGGAATGCAAAACGCGTCTCTCCAGTATTCAATCTTATCGTCGCCAGTTTTTGATGGTGACGAAAGCGACTGTGACCTCGTCAAAGACCGTTGATTTCAGTTTCCGAGGCCCGCTTGGTTTTGAAGCGCGGACGGTTTTGCTCGCGGCCGATAGCGACGGCGCGGATGAGATCGCGTTCGAGTCGACCGGCGGCAACATCGATATCATGGGGATCGTCGATTTCTCCGAGGTTCGACCGTATTGCACGGAAGTGACGTTAGCGGTGCATTACGAAATCAAGAACAAACTCTTCGCCTGGCTCGACCGCCGTTTCAACTTTGTCGATGCGTTCGTGACTTCGGAATTGCGCAGTATTCGCGCTCACTTCGAAGGCATTGCGGCACCTGTGCTGGAACGTCCGGCGATGATGCCGATGCTGGAGACGGCCACGGCCTAACGAGAGCTAAAGAAAGAATTGGGGGAATGGCGCGGAGTAGGGT
>JALZAX010000209.1 GCA_030948055.1 Verrucomicrobiota bacterium
TGGCGAATTTGCGCACGGTCGTTCCGGCGGATGCGACAATCACTACGCCGGCCCAGCGCAGCGAACAGGTGGGAAATCTCCTGCGCGGCTTCCAGTTGAACCTCACCGCCATGAGTCTCGTCTCACTTCTGGTCGGGATGTTTTTGATCTACAACACCGTTTCGGCTTCCGTGGTGCGCCGACGGCGGGAAATCGGGATCCTGCGCTCTCTAGGCACAACTCGCGGCGAGGTCCGCTTCCTCTTTCTCGGCGAGGCGCTCACACTTGGAATCGTCGGCGTGTTGTTGGGGTTGGGTGGAGGAATTCTCCTCGCGCGCGAACTTGTCGGGACAGTTTCGAAAACCATTTCATCCCTTTATGTCCTGTTGAGCGTGCGCGAACTCGCTATCACGCCAGCGATGTTCTTATCCGCAGCGGCAGCCGGTTTGTTTTCCGTTCTTCTTGCCGCATGGCTTCCAGCGCGCGCCGCCGCGCGCATGGATCCGGTGAGTGCACTTCGCGCCGGCACGATCATCGAACAGTCAGCGCGACTTTCTCCTGCGTGGAACTGGTCCGGCATCATCGTTATTTTGCTCGCGATTGCCTTTTCTTTCGTCGCCTTATCTTTTGGTCCGCCTTGGATGGGGTTTGGCGCGGCCTTTTGCGTCCTCATAGGATTTTCACTCCTTGTTCCGGGAATAACCGCTCGTTTCAGCGTAATTTCATCGCGCCTTCTGGGCGGTGCGGTTTCACGCCTTGCGGCGCAAAATTTATCGCGCTCTCTTGCACGTAACTCCGTCACCATCGCTGCTCTGGCCGCGGCCGTCGCCATGGCCATTGGTGTGAGCGTGATGATTTTTTCTTTTCGACGAACGGTCGGAACATGGATCGATCAAACCCTCCTCGCCGATATTTTCATCGCACCCGCTTCAAACGAAATTGTCGGCCCGAGTGCGTTTATTTCTCCAGAAGTTATTCGCTGGTTCGAAGCGCGCGCAGACATTGCAGAAGTCGATACCTTTCGCGAAGTCGATTTGCCGAGCGGCTCGAAGACGGTTGCTGTGGCCGTGATCCGTGGGGCTCAGGGGCGGAATTTCGAATTCCTGCACGGTGACCGCGAAACGATCATGCGTCGCTTCCGCAATGAGTCATGCGTCATCGTCTCGGAAAGTTTCGTGCGGAAAAATCATGTGCACGATGGAGACACTCTGCAGGTGACGACGCGGGATGGACCGCGCGATTTTCCCATCGCCGGCACGTTCTACGATTACACGCGCGATGAAGGCGTGGTTTACATGAACGCAAAAGCCTTCGTCGCGATATGGAAGGACGATCGCATCAATAGCATCGCGCTTTATCTACAGCCGGGCGTTTCATCAGACAATTTGCTGAGGCAATTCCGTGCGGAATTTAGTCGCGCGGGCCAATTTCTTGTTCTGTCGAATCGCGATTTGCGCCAGCGAGTCTTCGAAATTTTCGATCAGACCTTTGCGATTACTTATGTTTTGCGCACGATCGCCGTCATCGTCGCGATCGTCGGAATTTGTTTAACGCTGACGACTTTGATCGCCGAGCGGACGCGCGAATTGGCGATTTTTCGCACGCTCGGCGGAAGCGCCGGGCAATTACGTCGACTGCTTTTATGGGAATGCGGATTCATTGGAGGGCTAGCGGCGTTCGTTGGCCTCGTCTCCGGTTTGTGTCTTTCCTTCGTTCTCACCGGCGTGATCAATCGCGCGTTTTTCGGATGGACGATTCAATTGGCCTTCCCGTGGCCGTCACTCGCACTCACGCCGTGGTGGATCGTCGCGGTGGCGATCGTCGCTGGGCTCTGGCCCGCCTGGCGCGCCGGACGCTTAGTTCTGGCCGACGCTTTACGCGAAGAATGAAGTACTCGCATCACTCGCGAACGCTTTCGGAGTTAGGCATTTTGTTTGTCGCTCTGGTCTCGTTAGGCGCGAATTGGGAGACAGCGCAGCCCGGCTGGCGATATGAGTTCCCGCGCGATCATCATTCGCATCCGAATTTCAAAACTGAATGGTGGTATTTCACCGGGAATCTCTTTGATTCGTCCGGCCATCGCTTCGGATACGAGCTGACTTTCTTCCGCCAGGGCATTCGTCCGCCGAACGAACGCAATCCGGAGCTGTCGCGGTTTGTGGTGAATGATTTGAAATTCGCCCACTTCACGATCACCGACGCGAATGGAAAACAATTTCGCTTCGAGCAAAAAACCAGTCGCGGCGCGTTTGGTGAAGCAGGTTTCGACGACGGGACTCGCATCACTTGGATCGATGACTGGACGCTGGAGTCGAATGGAACGGACGAATTCGATCTCACCGCGCGGATGAGCAACGCCACGCTGCGTCTACATTTGCGCTCGAC
The DNA here is from genome assembly GCA_030948055.1 of Verrucomicrobiota bacterium. GTDB lineage: Bacteria > Verrucomicrobiota > Verrucomicrobiia > Chthoniobacterales > UBA10450 > JACCTI01. The sequence goes on from JALZAX010000209.1 coordinate 2,365, forward strand.
CAAGCCAGTGGTGGTGCATGGGCAAAACGGTGTGAGCGTGAAGGCGAGCGAAGCGGAACACGCGTCCCATTATTATTCCTGCACTCGACTGGAGACGAGCGGTGAAATTGTTCGCAACGGAGCATTAACATCGTTGCACGGCGAGAGTTGGTTCGATCACGAATGGGCTACCAACCAGCTCGCGCCGGAACAAATCGGTTGGAATTGGCTCTCAGTGCAATTCGAAGACGGCCGGGAATTGATGCTCTATCAAATGCGACTGCAATCCGGCGCGATCGATCCGAGTTCGAGCGGAACACTGGTTAGGCCGGATGGCCAGAGCGTTTATCTGCCTAACGAGTCGTTTCACTTCACGCCCACGAAATTTTGGACGAGCGCAAAAACGGGCGCGAAATATCCGATCGGTTGGCGCGTGGAAATTCCCTCGGAGAATTTGCAGTTCAATGTGCGCGCGGTTTTGGAAAACCAGGAACTCGCGCTCAGGCCGCTGACGTATTGGGAAGGGGCGATCGACACGGAGCCGATGAAAGGCCGCGGCTATCTGGAATTAACCGGCTATGCCGGAGCGCTGCACGAATTGCAGCGATAACTTGTTAGGCCTGGGTGTGGCGCGCGTAATGCACTTCCGCGCCCTTTGGCAGCAACCGCTTGCGACCGCGTTGACGACGACGGGCGAGAGTGGCGCGGCCGCCTTTGGTGCTCATGCGCGCGCGAAATCCGTGCTGATTTTTCCGGGTGCGCTTCGAGCGCTGTAAGGTGCGTTTCATAACCGAAGGGCGGCTACATTAGGGACGAGACCATGATTGTCAATTGCCAGCACGGGGCCTTTCTGGAATAAGAAGCCGCGATGAGTGATGTCGTAATCGAGCCGGCCACCTTTGAGGATTTGGACGAATTGTCCGGTCTGCTCGGCGAACTTTTTAGCGAGGAAAGCGACTTCCGTCCCGACAAGCACAAGCAACTGCACGGGTTGCGTTTGATTTTCGAACAGCCGAATCGCGGCCGCGTGTTCGTGCTGCGGCGCGATCGCACCATCGTCGGTATGATCAACCTGCTTTTCACCATCAGCACTGCGGAAGGCGGTTTTGTTATTGTGCTGGAAGATCTCGTGGTGCACAAAAATTTCCAAGGCAAAGGCTACGGCTCGCAGCTGCTCGAATACGCGATCAATTTCGCCAAGCAGAAAAATTTTCTGCGCATCACGTTATTGACGGATCGGCCCGAGCTCACCTCGCAAAAGCTCTTTAAGAAATATGGTTTCGTTGAGTCATCCATGATTCCCATGCGTTTGCTTTTGCCGGCGCACGACGGCAAGGAAGACATCAAGTTGTAGCCCGCCGCGCTTGCCCGCGCGAAAAATTGCACTAGAGCCTCTGCATGCTCGGTGGCTCGATTCGTCTCTTTCGCTTCGCCGGAATCCAGGTCTCGCTGCACTTCAGTTGGTTTCTGGCGGCCGCCTATTTTCTCACTTCGAGCAAAGGCGTTTACGCTTCGCCCATTTACGGCGTTTACGAATATCTCGGACTTTTCGTGATCGTCCTGACGCATGAATTCGGCCACGCCTTCGCCTGTCGCAGTGTCGGCGGAACAGCCGATCAGATACTGCTCTGGCCATTCGGTGGCGTTGCATTCGTTAGGCCGCCGCCGCGCCCGGGCGCGCAACTATGGAGCATCGCCGCCGGCCCGCTGGTGAACGTCGCGCTCTACCCGGTTTTCTTTCTGCTCAGTTACCTGATTGCGAGTTCAGGAATGGCCGGGCAAACACCGGATCTCTATCGTCTCATCCTGCGCGTCTCGTCGATTAATCTACTGATTCTCTGCTTCAATCTCCTGCCGGTTTATCCTCTCGATGGCGGACAAATTCTCCGCTCGCTCCTCTGGTTTCCTCTCGGGCAGATCATGAGTCTGCGCATCGCCAGTGTCGTTGGTTTGATTGGTGGCGCCGCGTTTGTCGTTTGGGCAATTACGGAATCTTCGGTTTGGTTAATTTTGCTTTCGGTCTTCCTCATGAGCCAGGCACTGGCTGGCTGGCGGCACGCTAAAACTTTACAGCTGCGCGAAGATGAAATTCTCCGCGGTCCGCCGCCGATTCCGCCGGAGCAGCAGCCTCGCCCTCCGATGGTCTAGCCACGCGGCGTTTTCGTCGGCCAGTCCGCGATCTCATCCGTCAGGCGCTTTTTGAAATCGCTGCGGAAAGTCATTTCATCAATGGCGCCGTCGACCGCTCGCTTCGCCTCGGCGGGCAAATTGGATTTCGCATAGCTGCGCAATTCATCGACGCGTGACCCATCCGAGAAAAAGCGAAACAGATTCGGCGCGTAACTGTTGATCGCGAGCGCGTCCGCTTTCGCGAGCAATTCATTCATGTGTGATTTCGCGAATTCCCACGCCACCTCCGGGTGTCCGGTTTCGCGCGCGACGCGGGTGACGATGTAAAGCGCACGGCTCGTCGGCAACTCATCGCCCAACGCGATCTGGAGCGCGCGTTGCATCAGTTTCGGATCGGTCGCTCCCGAAAGTGCTTCGTAATAATTTTGTTTCTCTTCGATGCTGGTCGTTTTCAAACCGAGCTCGTGCAATTTCGACCACGTTTTGTCGTCGGCATATCGCCCTACGATTTTCAAAACCGAAGGACGCAAATCCGGCGCGAGCGATTTGGGATCGGTAAGAAAAGCGGCGAAGCGCCCTCGACAACCGGCGATCACATCTGTGTCGCCATAATTTCCCAGCGCTTCGATCAAACTGGCGCGCAGGTTGGCAATCTTGTTGGACTCGTTAGGCCGCGGCGTCCAGCCGACTTCAT
>JALZAX010000210.1 GCA_030948055.1 Verrucomicrobiota bacterium
CTACTGGAGCATCGCGCAGCAACTGGCGCATCATACCGTCGGCGGCTGCAATCTTCAGCCAGGAGATCTGCTCGCGAGCGGAACAATCAGCGGGCCAACGGAAGAATCGCGCGGCTGCATGCTGGAACTGACGTGGCGCGGGGCGAATCCCCTCACGTTGCCGAATGGCGAGACGCGCAAGTGGCTGGAAGATGGTGACGCGTTAACTATCACCGGGTGGTCGCAAGGCGACGGTTATCGCATCGGCTTTGGCGAAGTAGCCGGAAAAATTCTGCCGGCTAGCACTCGTTAGGCTACAACTTCGCTTCGCGCAGCGGCCGGGAAAGATCGTCTTTCACTCGATCGAGAATTCCATTCACGAAACGGCCTGAGTCCGGTCCGCCGAAGGTCTTCGCCAGCTCAATCGCTTCGTTAATCGAAACCACCGGCGGGATATCGTCGCGGAAAAGCATTTCGAAAATGGCCAGCCGCAAGACGGCGCGATCGACCGGCGAGATGCGGTTGAGATCGTAGTTTTCACAATAACGCCCGATCCGTTCGTCGATCTCCGCCTGATGCGCGACCATGCCATCGATGAGCGGTTGCGCGAATTCGCGTACGCCAGATTTCGCCGGACAAAACTCCCAGAAGTCATCCATTTTTTCCGGCGCATTTCCGTGATGCAGGTCGCGCCAGAAATGAAATTGAATGGCGGCCTGCCGCGCGTTGCGTCGCTTGCCCATGGCTATTTCGCGCGCAGCTCGCTCATGATGTTGGCGATTTCTACCGCGGCGCGCGCCGCTTCGATGCCGCGATTGATTCCTTTTTCCAGACAACGTTCGCGCGCTTGTTCTTCATTTTCCATTTCGAGGACGACGTTGATCACCGGCACTCCGTATTCGATCGCAATGTGTTGCAGTGCGTTGGTGACGGAATGACTGAGATGTTCCGCATGCGATGTCGCTCCCTGCAAAATCACGCCGATCGCGAGAATGGCGTCCGATTTTTTTTGCAGTGCGATTTCCCGCACGACAATCGGGATTTCAAAAGCGCCGGGCACCTGATGCAAACTCAGCAGCACGCCCGGAACCAGAGAGCGCAATTCTTCCGAAGCGTGGTTGACGAGGCCTTGTACATAATGCGCGTTGAACTGGCTCGCGACCAAAGTGAAATGGCGCTTCGTGCCGACCATGGCACGCGGTCGGGGCGGAACGGCAAAGGACATTAGCGGGAGGCGAGGTTCGAGATGCGGAACTCAGAATGATTGTGCAATCACCTAGAATGATTGTGCAATCACCTATCTCGTATTTCGCATCAGTTCACAACCGCTCGTTGCACTGCGCCTTTCTGGCGAACCAAAAGCGCGTCACGGAATAGAAGGCTAGTTTCTCTTAGTGGCATAAGCAGTGTCTTGGGGAATCTCGCCCGCAATAACGTAGGCTCGAAGGGATCTGTAATTTATAATTTGCGCGGAAACGGCTTGGATGGAAATCCAACTGATGTAATTAATTTGGCTCCCGGCTTTTCCGCGAACAAAGGTGGCAATTGGTCCCAAGTTACGACCGGTATAATTAACAACTTCATTATCGACGGTGTGCAAGGTGAGGATGCTGGTCTATATGCCAATCCAACTGCAACTATTAGCGTTAGTGTCCCAGCGAACGATTTCAGCGTTCATTATCTGACCATATTTTCACCGACAACGCGCGATAATGCCGCACACAACAACGCCGTGACGATCACGCCCGCTGGTAGCTCCACTCCCGCGGCAACTTATACCGTTAACGAACCAGTAACCGGCCTGCAAAACCACATCTACCAATTTGAGTTTATCGGCAATGTTACCCTAACATTTCAGAAGTTCACGACCAGCCCTGGAGACGCAGAACTTCAGGCGGTTTTCTTGGATTAGTCAACGGGGGTTCATTATGATCAAACACATTCTTTTTGCACTCATCATTGTCTTGACTGGATCGGGACGTGCTAGAGCCGACTTTACTGATTATTATTCGTTCCCATCGAATAGCGGTCCCAATTTTTTTTATTACCAGGCACTCGTAAACGGTCCTTACACGTTTATGGCGAACAATTGGTCGATTGTTAGTAACGAGCACGCCACCTTCGGCGGCATTGCTTATCCATACGTCTCCGCGACGGGCAGCCAACTCGTCGTCGATTCTGGAACACCCTTGGTGTTTCCAGGTGTTCCGGCTTCAGGGAGACTCGAAGTTTCTAGCGTTGCCCCGAGCGCCGGCTTTCTCAGTTTCGACTTCACTCTAAGTCTGAGCCCTTTCACGAGTAACGGTTATCGCGAAGCCTACTATTTCGTGAATGGGAGCAGATTCATGCTCGCGCAAGGAAGTGGGAGCATGAGTGGCGTTTTGCTCAACCCTGGAGATAGCTTCGGGTTTGGCGTGAATATGGGGGCCTTTGTTTCAAATACCTACGTCAACGCCAACCTGACCGTGACAAACTTCTCAGCGCCTGTTCCCGAGCCGCACTCCCTCGCCTTGCTGCTGTTCGGCGTAGGACTTTTTGTAATCTGCTTTCGACGCAAAGTGCATCTGCTCTAGACGGGATGCGAGATGGGTCTCATAACGTGTGCCCCATCTTGACCCGCTTGGTCTCGAGATATTTTGCATTGTGCGGATTGGCTTCGCTGCGAATCGGCACCTGCTCGACCATTTGAATTCCGTAACCTTCCAGACCGACGACCTTTTTGGGATTGTTGGTCAGGAAACGGAACTTGCGCACGCCGAGATCGAACAAAATTTGCGCGCCCAATCCGTAGTCACGCAGGTCCATGCCGAACCCGAGCTTCGCATTCGCTTCCACGGTATCGAGACCTTCTTCCTGCAATTTGTAGGCGTGAATCTTCGCCGCCAATCCGATCCCGCGACCTTCCTGGCGCATGTAAACGAGCACGCCGTTTTCTTCTTCGGAAATTTGGCGCAACGCAGCGTGTAATTGATTGCCACAATCGCAGCGCTTCGAACCGAAGACATCGCCCGTCAAACATTCGCTGTGCACGCGCACGAGTGTGGTCTGGTTAGGCGAAATGGTTCCCTTGACCAACGCGAGATGATGCGCGCCGTCGAGCAGGGAGCGGTAAAGATGCAGATCGAACTCGCCGTAATCGGTTGGCAGCCTAACGACTTGTTCGCGCTCGACTAATTTTTCGGTGAGCCGGCGATGCGCGATCAAACTCTGGATCGTGCAAATGCGCAGACCATGTTTGCGCTTGAATTCCATCAACTCCGGCAACCGCGCCATCGTCCCGTCGTCGTGCAAAATTTCGCAGAGAACGCCTGCCGGTTGCAGTCCGGCGAGTCGCGCGAGATCGAGCGCCGCTTCCGTATGTCCCGCGCGGCGCAGGACGCCGCCGTCTTTCGCGCGCAAGGGAAAGATGTGACCAGGTTGAACGAGATCTTCCGGTTTCGATTTCGGATTCGCAATGGTTTGAATGGTGGCCGCGCGATCGTGCGCGCTAATTCCGGTCGTGACATCGCGCGCCGCATCGACCGAGACCGTGAAGTCGGTCCGATACATTTCGCGATTTTGCGCAACCATTCGTTGCAGTCCGAGTTGCTCAGCGCGTTCGTTCGAAACTGGAACGCAAATTAATCCGCGGCCGAACTTGCTCATGAAATTCACCGCCGCCGGCGTGGCTTTCTCCGCCGCCATCACTAGATCGCCTTCGTTTTCGCGGTCAGCGTCATCGGTCACGATCACGAGTTTCCCGTCCGCGATGTCGCGCACGACGTCGTCGATCGCATCGAATTCCAGAGCTGTCGGCGCTTCTGCGAGCATCCGTTTACTGTTACTTCCGACGCCCGCGTCGGCAACGTCTATTCCTTCGCGCTCGTGGCCACAATCGCTTCCGGCCGATACATATCGCGGTTACTTCCCTGGAATTCGGCTTTCAATTTCACTTTGAAATGTGCGAGATCGACGATGTCCCAACGCGTGAAATTCCAGTGGCCCGCGTTACGCGGCTCGTGTTCGAAACCGAGGATTAGATGCGCCGCATCCTCGCGCACTTTGTTCGTCGCGATTTTCGGCTCGAAGTAGAATGTGCGGAAGCTACTCTCGCGGCTTCCGACCGCGTATAGTTTCGGATCGAGATAATAAACGCGCTGCGTCGCGGTATCGATCAGCCGCAAATCCGGATATCCGGAGCGTTGCACTTTGTCCGCGGCCGTCCTTGGGAAATCACAGGAAAAACCCGGCGCCGCATTCATCACTTCGCGTACTGCATCTTCGAAATGGGAACTTACTTCATTGATCCGCGCGATGTTTTGAATCGCGCTCTCCGGGGCGTTCATTCGCCTAACGACTTCATCCAGCCCCGCACTGAGCTGTTTGAGCACACGCTGATCGGTTTCATTTTTTGGATCGACCGCGCGCACATGTTTTCCGGTCGCGGCGAAAATCACTTCATCGAGCGGAAGGGCACGCAATTCCTGATCTTCCTGCAAGAGCCAGGGAATGAGCGTTTCAACGATCGTTTTGGGCGGCGGGGCGGGCAGTGCGCCTAACAAAAGGATTTGTGACGCCGCGGAAAGCGCGCGCACTCGCTTAGACTTCAAGCAGCGCTCTCGTTCCGTTGGGCGAGCAATTCCGGTCGCTCCGTCTTGATGTGTTCCCGCAGCCAGCGCACGGCCTCAGTTCGCTCCCGCGAAATGTGTATCGTCCAGTTTAGATCACTTACTTTCTCCTGCCACTGCTGCGCCATTTTGTAAGCAAAATCCTGCGGCGCGACGACCACGATAATGGCGTTCGGCCGAACGCGCGCCGCTTCGTGATCGGTCGCGGCGATTTTCTCGAGATGCGAAGATTCGACGCGCAGCTCCGTCGCGTCCGTAAAATCCGAGAATTCGTACTGAAAATTTTCCGTGTTCTGAACCAGCCGGGTCGCGGCCAGGCTCGCTTCCACTAATTCATTCCCGGTGACAATGCCGCTAGCGGCGTGCACGATCCCCAGGCAATCCTTGGTCAGCTCAGTTGGAAAAGGCATTGTTACGAAAAGATACTCCGAAGAAAAAAGTCGCGAATGATTTTTATTCAACAATTCAACCACTCGTTAGGCCAAACGCAGTCTTCTGGGTAATTATCCGGCCGTCCCCGCAGGAAAACCTTGCCGG
>JALZAX010000211.1 GCA_030948055.1 Verrucomicrobiota bacterium
TTCCAAAGGTTATCGGCAACGCGTCGGCCTGGCGGATGCGCTCGTGCATGAACCGGATCTTTTGATTCTCGATGAGCCAACCAGCGGTCTCGATCCCAATCAAATCCGGCAGGTGCGCGAATTGATCAAGAATCTGGGCAAGCAACACACCATTCTGTTGTCCACGCACATTTTGCCGGAAGTCGAGATGACGTGCAGCCGCGTCATCATCATCAACAAAGGACGGATCGAGGCCTGCGATACGCCGCAGAACTTGTTAGGCGAAATCCGCACGGCGGGCGGCGTTTTCGTGGAAGCAAAAGTGGGGAACGACAATGGCGCCGAACAATTGAAGCAAATTCCCGGCGTGCGCGACGTCACGGAAAAAACCGACGGCGACTGGCATCGGTTTTCCCTGCGGGTGGAATCGGGCGTCGATGTGCGCGAGCAAATTTTCCAAATGGCGATGGTGCGCCGCTGGTCGGTGCGCGAACTTTCGCAACGCAAGGCCACGCTCGAAGACGTCTTCGTGGAAATCACGCATGCCGACCATGTGTAAAAGACCATGAGCAAGTTCCTCACTCTTTTTTCGCGCGAAGTGCGCAGCTACTTCTACTCGCCCATCGCTTACATCGTTCTCGTCTTTTTCCTTCTGTTGAGCGGAACCGATTTTTATTTCCAGCTCTCGTTCATGAACAAGCAGCCGGTCGCCTACTCAGTGCAGGAGGCGTTTTTCAATTCCGTCTTTTTCTGGTTCGCCTTCGTCCTGATTTTTCCGCTCCTGACCATGCGGCTGTTTGCGGAAGAATTTAAGCTCGGCACGATCGAACCGCTGATGACTGCGCCGGTGCGCGACTGGCAGGTGGTTCTTTCCAAATTCTTCGGCGCGCTCTTTTTCTACATCGTTCTCTGGATTCCGACGCTGCTGTACTTCGCCATTTTTCACATGGTCACGCATCAATCGGCGGCAAGCTCGGCCGGCGCTTACGCCGGCGCGTGTCTGATGATGCTCTTGTTAGGCATGTTTTATCTTTCCGTCGGTTGCCTCGCTTCCGTCGTAACGAAAAACCAAATCGTCGCTGCGGTTATTTCTTTCGCCGCGATCACGCTGCATTTCTTTTCCGGCCTGGTTTCTTTCATTGTGCAGGACGTCAGTTCGGCCACCCGGCAATTGCTCGGATATTTTTCCGCCATTGAACAAATGGTCACGCTGTCGCGCGGCATCATTGATACGCGACCTATGGTTCTCTATCTCAGCATGACGGTTGTAATGCTGGTCTTCACCCACCTCGTCTTTCAATCGCGCAAATGGAGACTCTAGAAGTACCTAACGAGACCAAGACTGCGGCGCCGAAGAAGATTCATCGGCTGCAGATCGGCGTAAATGTGATGGTGCAGGTGGCGCTGATTCTTCTGCTCGCGGTCATGGTGAATTACCTCGGCTTCGAGCATTACCGGCGCTGGGATGTTTCGCGCGACAAGAAATTCGAACTCTCCGACAAGACAAAACGCTTCCTCGAGAGCGTGAAAAGCAAAATGCGCGTGACGGTTTTCTTCGGAAATAGGAATCCGATCGCGCAGGACGTGCAGAGTTTACTGACTGAATATCAATACGCCTCGAAGGGGAAAGTCGATGTCGAGAACATCGATCCGGAGCGGAGTCTTTCGCGGGCCAAGGAAATTTTCGAGAAATACAAAGTCGTGACCGACGAGAGTGTCGTGATCGTTGATTACGAAGGGCGCAGTAAAACGATCAAGGCTTCGGAGATGGCCGACATCGAGGGCGGCAATTCGATGTTCGGCGAACAACCGACCGTAACCGCATTCAAGGGCGAGCAAGCGGTGACGAGCGCGATGATTGATCTGGTGGAAGGCCACAAGAACACAGTCGGTTACGTGCTTGGGCACAAGGAACCGACGCTGACCGATGCGCCGCCGACGATGAGTCCGGCGATGCAGGCTCAACCTGGCGAGCACAGTCCGGTTTCGATTCTGCGAACGTTTATCGAGAACGAAAATATCAAGTTCTCCGAATTGAATCTCTTCGATGTGCCGTCGATTCCGGAGGAGATGAAGACAATCGTAATCATCGGACCGCAGTACGATTTTTCTGAGCGCGAGATGCAGTTGTTGCACACTTTCTGGGACAAAGGCGGGCGGATTTTGCTCTTGTTAGACCCGGCCGCAAAAATGCCGCGACTCGGAGGTTTCCTGAACACACTGGGCCTGCGCGTGAATGACGATCGCCTCATGGCGATGGTGCGCACCGGCATTCAGGAAGTGGCGCTCATTCGCGACGTGCAGGCGCGTTTCCTAGGCGATAGTCCGATCACAAAACGTCTCGCCGATGCGCGCGGACTTTTCCTCGGTGGCACATCATCGATCACGCTGGAAGCGGAACGCGTGCGTCCGGCCAATATTCGTTTGCAGCCGCTCATCCAGGCGGAGCACGGTTATTGGGCGGAGAAAGATTACAACTCGACGGATCAGGAAAAGTTGCAGGCCAATGCCGCCGCCGGCCAGAACGCCACGCTGACGATTGCCGCCTCGATCGAAAAAGGCGGCAGCGCGGACGATCGCGTGCAGGCGAACTCTTCGCGCATCGTGGTGGTTGCGAACGCGACCTTTGTGCAGGACAACGCGCTGACGCAGGACCAGCAGGGACTCGATTTTGTTTCCGGCTCGATCAATTGGCTGCTCAATCGCGAACAACTCATCGGCATCGCCCCGAAAGTGCCGAAGACGTTGACCTTCATGCTGGAAGACAATGCGATGCGGAATTTGCGCTGGCTCATCCTTGTCTTGATGCCGCTGGTACCGGCGCTGATCGGCTTAGCCGTCTGGTGGCAACGGCGGGCCTAACGAGTGGATGAAAACAAAAACCACCCTCGTTCTTCTCGCCGTCGTCGTCGCGCTCGGCGTTTGGATTAAGTTCTTCGAAAGCAAAGGCCCAAACACCGAAGAAGCCAAACGGCGCTCGGGCAATGTGGTTAACTTCGATCGCGCCAAACTCGACGGCATTGTGATTCAAAACGGCGACGACAAAATCGAGCTGCGAAAGTCTAACGAGACGTGGCGGCTGGAAGCGCCGATCAAAGATCAAGCCGACCGCTCGATCGTCGATAACCTCATTTCCGATCTGGAGAGCTGGGAGAAAGACGACGCATTTTCCGAGAAAGAAATGCAGGCGGAAAAGAATCGGCTGGAAGAATACGATCTGGCCAAGCCGAAACTGCGCCTCAAACTTCTCGGGAAGGAAATGCCGCGGGAAATTCTTTTCGGCAAAGACGCGGCGCTCGAAGGCAAAATGTATGTGCGCTTCGACAACTCGAAGGAAACATTTGTCGTTCGGCAAACGGTCAAGAAAGACATCGCGAAGAAGCCGGAAGATTTTCGTGATCGGAAATTGACCGAACTTTCGGCCGCTCAGGTTGCACGCATTCTTCTCAAGACTTCCGCGGGCGAAATGGAATTGCAGAAGAAGAATGATGCCTGGGAAATCGTCAAGCCGCTGCACGCGCGCGCCGATTCGCAAAAAGTGGGCGACCTGATCGCGCAGGTAACGAGTGCGCGCATCGCGCAATTTGTCGCCGAAGATAAAGGCGATCTGCAGCCCTACGGCCTGGCCGAAGCGCGCGGTGCGATCACTTTATTCCGAGCGGACGAGAAAGAAGGACAAATGCTGCAAATCGGCGCGCTCTCGACCAAGGAAAACGAAAAGGACCAGGTCTATGTGCGTTTCTCGCCGCGCAGTTTCGTTTACACCGTCCCAAAAAAAATCGAGGACGTCCTGAAAATAATGCCGGCCGATCTGCGCGATCGTCATTTGGTCCGCATCGATGAAAACAATCTCGATCGCATTACCATCGACGCGCCGGGCAAAGGAAAGGTCGTGCTTGCGCGTAAAGAGCAGAATTGGGTCATCGCCAGCAAAAACAATCAGGCGGCGAATACCGCGGAGGTGAATCGGGTGCTCGAGCTGTTGAAGAACGAGCAGGTGACAAAATTCGTGGAAGACGTGGCTTCCGATTTGCCGAAGTACGGTCTCGATAAGCCACAACTGCAAATCACTTTCAGTTCCTTCGCGTCCGAAAATACTGCGGAGTCGCAAGCGGGCGAACATCCCTTTGCCACGCTCGCCATCGGTAAATTGGAAGGCGAGACAGTCTATGCGCGCGTCGGCGAAGAGCCGTTCATTGTCGCGGTGCGGAAGCAATTTTCGGAATTAATTCCGACCGATCCGGTGCTTTGGCAGGATCTTTCGATTTTCAAATTCAAACCTGACGAAGTGCATCGGCTCAGCGTGACAACGGATAAAGAAGAGACCCTCATCCGCGGTCCGAACAAGGAATGGACTTGGGCACAAGGCAGCGGTCCGATTAATCAGACAAATGTGCAGTCGCTCTTGAATACACTAACGAACTTGCGCGCCGTGCGCTGGAATCCAGGGCCGCCGCCGCCGCAGGCGTTCGAAAAGCCGCAAGTGACGATTAGTTTCACAACTTCGCCGGACGATAAGACAACACACAAACTCACGGTCGGAGGCGCCGCTGGTGAAGGCATGTGGTTTGCGAAAGTCGACGGGCGCGACGGTGTTTTCGTGATGAACAATCCTGATTTTAATGCCTTGCGCCTCTCCGTGGCGGAAAGCGCTACACCTTCGCCTTCGCCGGCTCCATCGCCTGCAGCGACGCCTTAACCACTCGTTAGGCAACGCGAGCTGCGTAAATGCTCGCGATTCCGCCGGTGAGTGGAATCGCTCGCGCCCCGCGAAAACCATTGGCTTCCATCAGGGTAAGCATCGCATTTCCGCGCGGAAAATTTTCAATCGACGCGCCCAAATATTCGTAAGCGTCCTTTTGTCGCGTGATGAGCGCGGCCAAAACTGGCATGCATCGATGCAGATAAAATCGGTAGGCCGGTTTGAGCAGTCCAGTCGGAATGGAAAACTCGAGGACGAGCAAATGACCCTCTGCGCGCAGCACCCGCCCCATCTCACGCAAAGCCGCCGACCAATCAGCCATGTTGCGCAAACCGAAGGCAACCGTCACACAGTCGAAGCTCTCGTTAGGCAGCGGCAAGTTCAAGGCATCTGCGATTACGGTATTTGTTAACCCCTTCTCGCGCGCGCGCAGGAGCATCTC
>JALZAX010000212.1 GCA_030948055.1 Verrucomicrobiota bacterium
TGTTCATCGGCTAATTCTTCCGCGGCGCGTTCCGCGGCTTTACCGAGCCCGACAATTGAGGCGACGTTTTCTGTGCCGGCCCGCCGTCCGTTTTCCTGACTTCCGCCAAACAGCGTTGGTCGAAAAGACGCGCGGCGATTGAGGTAGAGTGCGCCGACGCCTTTGGGCGCATGCAGTTTGTGACCGGATAACGAGAGAAAATTGATCTTCGTCTCCGCGAGACGAATCGGAATTTTTCCGACCGCCTGGATCGCGTCGGTATGGAAAAGCGTGCGCTTGCGATGCGCGATCTCCGCGAGCTTTTCGATAGGGAAGAGGACACCGGTCTCGTTGTTAGCCCACATGAGCGAAACGATCGCCGTGTCCGGTTGGATCGCGTTTTCAAATTCGTCCAGGTCCAGATTGCCGTTTTCATCCACGGCCAGGTTGGTGACCGCACATCCGCGCCTAACGAGTTGTTCGCAATGTTTATTGATGGCGCTGTGTTCGACGGTGCTGGTAACGATATGTTGTCGCGCCGGATCGAGCTGCAAGGCAGCGTTGAGTGCGGTGTTATTCGATTCCGTGCCGCAGCCAGTGAAAATGATCTCGTTAGGCAAACAACCCAGCAAAGTGGCCACGCGATCGCGCGCCAGCTCGACCGCTTCACGAACCTGCGCTCCAAACTGGTAACCGCTCGAAGGGTTGCCGTAGAACTTTTCCAGGAATGGCCGCATTTCCTCCAGCACCGCCGGATCGAGTTGCGTGGTGGCGTTGTTATCGAGGTAAATGATCTCGTTAGGCTCGAGCATTACAGTCGTAATTTAGACAGGATTAACAGGATTTCAGGATTGTTTTCCAAGTCTTCCGCCAATCATGTTAATCCTGGGAATCCTGTCTGATTTATTCTTCCGGCCGCGGCTCGGCGCCGGCGTGTTTCGGACGATGATGCGTGTAACGGAAGTAGAGGTTGCGCAGATAAATCGGCAACGGCATCGCCGTGCTCAAAACGCCGACGGAGTCGCGCTGATAGATCGCGAAGTAAGCCAGCATGAGAAGACTACCGACGGCGCTGCATTCCCAAAAGCCAAATGGAATGACACTTTTGCGTGCGCGTTCCGAGGCGATCCATTGCACGAGGAAGCGCAAGCCGAAAACGAAACTGCCGCTCAGCCCGACAATTTTCCACGGGTGAATTAAAATGCCGAAGACGTAGGTCTCGGCCAAAAAATGGAGGTTCATATTCGCCCACAGATTACGCAGATTTTCGCAGATGCATGAAGTAAGCTTCGCGCCGATGAATTCGATCTGGGACCTGGCCAACCCACAGCTGCGCGATTGCGCGGTTTATGAGCCGGGTAAACCTATCGAAGAGACCGCGCGCGAATTAGGCGCGGCGGCCGACAGCATCATCAAGCTGGCTTCGAACGAAAACCCGCTCGGCCCATCACCCAAGGCGTTGCGGGCCATGCAGGAGGCGATGGCGCACACGCATCTTTATCCGGATGGCGGCGGTTATTATTTGCGCGAGGCGCTGGCCGCGAAGTTGGGAATCAAACGCGAGAACATCATTCTCGGCAGCGGGTCTAACGAGGTCTTGGAATTTCTCGCGCACGCTTTTCTGAATCGCGGCGACGAAGTCATTACCTCGCAGCATGCGTTCATCGCTTATAAGTTGATCGCGTCAGTTTTCGGCGCGCGTACGATTGAAATTCCGAGCCCAGATCTGCGTCATCATCTCGATAAAATGATCGGCGCGATCACGCCGCGCACGCGTCTTATTTTCATCGCCAATCCGAATAACCCGACTGGAACTCTCCTCACGCAAGGCGAGATCGATCGTTTCATGACCGCGCTGCCGGCGAATGTCGTCGTCGCGTTCGACGAAGCTTATTTCGAGTACGTCGATAATCCGCCCGACACATTGCAGTTCGTGCGCGAGCGAAAAAACGTCATCGTCCTACGGACATTTTCGAAGATTCAAGGTCTGGCCAGTTTACGCGTTGGTTATGGAATGGCGCATCCAGAGTTGATTCAGGCGCTACAAAAAACACGACAGCCCTTCAACGTGGGCGGCATCGCGCAGGCCGCCGCGACGGCGGGCCTGGAAGACGAAGAACATCAGCGCAGAACCAAGCGCATCACCGATGAAGGTCGCGCGTATCTGCAAAATGAGTTCGCCGCGATGAGACTAAGGTTTGTTCCAAGCGCCGGGAACTTCGTTCTCGTTCACGTCGGCGACGGCGCGTCCGTTTTTAAACAACTGCTGCACCGCCGCATCATCGTGCGCGCTTTGAAAGGATACGATTTACCCGAGTGGGTCCGCGTCTCGGTTGGCACGATGGAGCAGAATCGCCAATGCATCGCCGCGCTCCGTCAGGTTTTGAAAGCTTGATTTTCCCGAAGTATGGCATAGGGTATGGCATGCCAGCTCTCACGAAAGCGACCTACTCTCTCGACGGTAAGACAATCGACCGCGTCCAACGTCTCGCTCACTATCTGCAGATTTCTAAAACCGAAGTCATTCGCCGCGCCGTTGCGAAATTGGAAGAAAAGGAGGCGCCAAGCGTCGAACAACGCGTTGGAGCCTTGCGATCGCTGCAAAAATCGATGCGAGAACGGGGGGTGGATTTTGCCGCCTGGCAGCGCACGATTCGAGAGGGTCGTCGCTAGTTTTTCGTGATCGAGCTCGACGCGAATTTTTTAGTGGCGGCTTTGCGCAGCGAGGAACGCGCCACGCGCATGACCCAACGCGCGATCGCGCGCAATGACGAAATTGCGATGTCACCAATCGCCTGGTCCGAGTTTTTATGCGGACCGCTCATCGCCGGCGAGCACGAGCAGGCTCGCCTCATCGTGACGCACATTCTTCCTTTTACGATCGAAGACGGCGAGCTCGCCGCCCATTTGTTCAATGCAAGCGGGCGGCGGTCACGGAGTCATGCCGATTGTATGATCGCAGCACACGCGATTCGGCGGGGTGCAGAATTAGCCACGCTCAACGCCGTCGATTTTCGGCGCTTTGAAAAATTCAAGCTACGCCTAGTCGCGCCGTGAGCGACGATTCGTCCCGCGAAACGATCGCGGCGATTTCCACGCCTGTTGGCGAAGGCGCGATCGCACTCGTTCGCATCTCGGGCGCGGATGCAATCGCGATTGCAGATCGGATTTTTCGCGGGACAAAGAAACCGTCGGAGTTTGCCACGCACGTGCAGCACCTGGGCGAGATCTTGGCGGGCGAACGCGTGGTTGATCAGGTAATGCTCTCGGTGCATCGGGCCCCGCAGAGTTACACCGGCGAAGATTTGGTCGAGATCAGTTGTCACGGCGGCATCGTAGTGAGTGCACAAGTTTTGGAAGCCTGCCTAACGAGTGGTGCGCGGGCGGCGCGCGGCGGGGAGTTCACCGAGCGCGCCTACCTCAACGGCAAGATGGACCTGACCCAGGCCGAAGCGGTGATCGATTTGATTCGCGCGCAAACCGATCTGGCTTTGCGCTCCGCCACCGAACAACTGGAAGGCAAACTCGGCGCGGCCATTCGCATGATTCGCGATGCCATTGTCGATCTGCTCGCCCATGTGGAAGCGGCGATTGATTTTCCCGAGGAAGGAATTTCACCCGACACGGAGGAGAAACTGCGCGCGCGTCTGGCTCAAATTTGCGAAAAGATCGACGCCCTCCTCGCGACGGAACAGCGCGGCCGCATTCTGCGTGAGGGAGTTCGGGTGGTGATTTACGGCGCGACCAATGCCGGGAAATCGAGTTTGCTCAATCGTCTGCTCGGTTATGATCGCGCCATCGTTAGTCACATTCCCGGCACGACACGCGATACGATCGAAGAAGTGATAAACCTGCGCGGCGTGCCGGTGCGATTGCTCGACACCGCAGGTGTCCGCGAGACGAGTGATGAACTCGAGCGGGCCGGTCTGGAGCGAACCGAGAAGTCGTTAGGCGCGGCCGACCTCATCTTGCACATCGTCGATGCGAATGCGCCCAAACCAATCGGCTTCGGCGAGCGTGATTTCGAACGTCCGTCTGTTGTGATTCTGAACAAAAGCGATCTGGTCGAACACGAGGATTGGAGAGACCACAACGGATTACGAATTTCTTGTCTTACGGAGAATGGCTTGAACCAACTTGCAGAACAGATTTTAGATCGAATCGGCGCCGGTCACGTGCGGCCGGAAAATGCCGCGGCGATTAACGCGCGTCATCGCGATTGCTTACGGCGCGCGCGGGAGGATTGCGAACGCGCGAACTCGGTTTTGCCACAAGGTCTGGAATTCTTTGCCATCGATCTGCGCGCGGCCATGCGGAACGTGACCGACGTGATTGCGCTGGAAAGCGACGACCCCATTCTCGACGCGCTCTTCGCGCAGTTCTGTATCGGCAAATGAGTGAAACGAGCGCCTACGAACGATTCGTTAGGCCGCTGCTCTTTTCCTTAGATCCGGAGGCTGCGCACCACTTGGCGATCGGATGTCTGCGATATTTTTCCGCGCTCATTCCGAAGACGACACTGACGCATCCGACGAATGTCTTCGGACTGAAGTTTCGCAATCCCGTGGGTTTGGCCGCGGGTTTCGACAAGAATGCTGTCGCGCTTAAGGCGTGGGAGGCGCTTGGTTTTGGCTTCATCGAAATCGGAACGGTAACAGCGCAGGCGCAGCCAGGAAATCCGCCACCGCGCATCTTCCGTTACCGCGAACAAGGCGCGCTGATTAATCGGCTCGGGTTCAATAATGATGGCGCGGAAATGATCGCGCAACGGCTACGTAATTTTCGCGCGCGCAATCGCTGGCCGAATATTCCAGTTGGAATTAATATCGGAAAATCGAAGGCGACGCCGTTGGAAAACGCCGCGGAAGATTACCTTTTTTCCTTTCGAATGCTGCATGAGTTCGCCGACTACGTAGTGCTCAACGTGAGCTCGCCGAACACCCCTGGGCTTCGAACATTGCAGGAACACGAGGCGCTCGTTGCGTTGTTACGCACCATCACTCGAGAAGGTGCAACGAAACCGATCCTGCTAAAAATCGCGCCTGACCTTTCCGATTCAGATCTCGCCACGATCATCGTCGCTTGTGAGGAAAATGGTGTGGCGGGAATCGTTGCCACCAATACGACGCTGGACCACGCCGCC
>JALZAX010000213.1 GCA_030948055.1 Verrucomicrobiota bacterium
CCCTGCCGCGGGATGAGATCGCGTTCGTTTTCGCTCGTGGTCTCGTTAGGCATCGTCGTCCTTCTTTCCCAGGCGGCGTGCGCTTTCCTTTGGTTGAATGCCGCGGCCGGTCCGGCGCGCATAGACTTGCGTGAACTCGGCGCCGAAGAAACAAATCAGCGCCGAATAATAAATCCAGATGAGCAGGACGGCGAACGAACCGGCCGCGCCAAACGCGCTTCCCATCGCGGTCTGGCCCAGGTAAAGGCTGATCAAATATTTCCCGGTGGTGAAGAGGGCGGCCGTGACTGCCGCGCCGATCCAGACATTCGTCCAGGTGATTTTTGCGTCGGGCAGATATTTGTAAATCATGGCGAAAAGCAACCCGACGGCCAGGAATGAGACTACGATGTTTAGCCCTTGCCAGACCGCCGGCACACCGGGCATCCAGTTGTTCAAGTAATCATGCAACGCCGTCAGCGCGGCGCTGAGCACGAGCGAGACGAGAAGGAGAAAGCCGACGCCAAGGGCAAGCGCGAAAGATCGAAGGCGGTCAAAGACCACTTTAAGAATGATGCCGCTTTTCGGATCCGACTCTACGTCCCAGATTCTGTTCAGCGCAGTCTGCAGCTCCGCGAAAACCGCGCTCGCGCCTAACAGGAAAGTCACCACCCCTGTCGCGATCGCGGAGATGCTTTTGCCGAAGCCGCTCGAGGCGTCGAGCACCTGTTTGATCGCCTGCGCGCCATTATCACCGATCATCTTCTGGACTTCGGCGATAATTTTTTCCGTGGCGGTTTCACGCGCGAGAAACAAACTGGCCACGCCGACCGCGATGAGCAGCACCGGCGCGAGCGAGAAGATGGTGTAGAACGCGAGCGAGGCGGCGAAGCGGAAGGTGTTGTCGTGCCACCATTCCGCGCAGGTGATCTTGAAGAGTTGCCAAATTTCGCTCCCAGTCGTGTGAGAGGACGAACTGGCTGCGTTCATTTGGTCTGCGCTCATCTCGTTAGGCGAGCATTGGCTCATGATTCGTAATAAAAGACGAGCGCGCCGTGCCTGAAAGGGCGTCTGAAAAATCTGTCATTCTGAGTGAAACGAAGAATCTCTGATCATTTCCGCGCACAGCTCCCCCTGAAATAGCCAGAGATGTTTCGCTTCGCTCAACATGACAGATAAGGAGACGGCGACTTTTAGACTGTCCTCTGAGAATCGCAGCCGGCGGACCGAACAGATGCTTGGGTAGACATCGGGCCGGTTACACCAATGGATTTCCAATCCGCCTTGTCGCGGTCGCCGGGACTACTAGCGAAAATTTCGTCCCATCGGCGGCATTGCTCTCGACGGAGATCTGGCCGCCATGTGCCTCGACCACGGCTTTGACCAGGCTCAGGCCGAGACCGAGGCCGTGTTCGGTGCGGCTGCGATCGCCGCGGTAGAGGCGCTCCCAAATGCGCGGCTGCTCCGCCGCCGGAATGCCGATGCCGTTGTCAGTCACGGCCACTCTGATTGCGTCGGCTACCGATGCGCAACCAACGTTGATCTCGCCTCCGGCCGGCGTGTATTTCACCGCATTGTCGATCAAGTTCGCGAACGCCTGCCGCATTCGGTTCGGATCGAGGTCGGCCTCGCAGTTGCCGGTGAAATCGGTCTGGATTCGAATCTGTTTCTCCTCCGCGCCTAACGAATACAATTCCAGGACCTGATTCAATAACTCGCCGACCGACACGCGTTCGCGGCGCAAACTCATCATGCCGGATTCCGCCGCGGTGATGTCGAGGAGCACGTTTAGCATCGTCAGGACACGTTCGGATTCTTCCGCGCAATCAGCCAGAGCCTCGCGGGTCGCGGCGGGCGGAGCGTCGCCTTGCAAGGCCATCTCGGCGGAAGCGCGCAGGCGCGTGAGCGGGGTTCGCAAATCGTGCGCGACGTTATCGAGCGTTTCGCGCATCGCGCGGATGAGCGCCTGGTTCTTGTCCAGGACGCGATTGAACTGCCGCGCCAATTCCGCCAGCTCGCTCGCGGCCTGCGTTTCCGGCACGCGTTCGGCGAGGTTGCCGGTGCTGACGATGTTGCGCGCGGTGCGCAAAACTTCGCGCACCGGAGCGGTGGCGCGATGGGCGAAGATGGCGCCGCCTGCGAGACCGAGCAGCAGTGTTGGAACCAAAGCGAGCGCGAAAGCGATGAGGAACGGACGCCAGAGCGTGGCGCCACGATTCGTGCTCCGGCCGACCTGCAGGATCAGGCCGTCGCTTAAGGACACGCTCGCGATCATGAAGTCGCTGCGTTCATCCTTCGGAATGCGCAGCCAGGCCTGGCGAGAGGAACCGGCGGCGGAGAGTGCGCGGTCTTCCACTTGCAACCAATCGGCCGGCGTGACGAGCAAGAGCACGCTGCCGCGCGGACCGATCACGCGCACGAAAAACGATCCTTGGTCGCGGCTGAACGACTCGCGATTCACCAGCTCGTTCAACGCGGGCAAACCCTGGCTCTCGTAAACGGCCGCGCATTCGTGCAAGCGCGCGGCGATGATTTGCTGTTCGCTCCGCTCGAAGAACGAGCTCAGGAGCAGGTAGAGCAGTCCGAACAGAATCGCGGCGCTGAGCGTGAAAGCGCCCGCGTACCAAAGGCTCAGCCGGAAGGCGAAGCTCGGCCAGATTGCCTCAAGGCGCTTTGAGAACATAGCCGACGCCGCGCAGGGTGTGGATGAGTTTGGCGGGAAAGTCCTTATCCACTTTCGCGCGCAGTCGATGCACGAGGACATCGACCAGGTTCGTCTGCGGATCGAAGCTGAAATCCCAGACATGCTCCATGATCATCGTTTTGGTGACGGGGCGTCCGGCGTGGCGCAGCAGGAGTTCGAGCAGAGAAAACTCCCGCGGTTGCAGTTCGATCTTCTGTCCGGCGCGAGTCACAGAGCGCGCGAACAGATCGAGTTTTAAATCCGCCACCGCGAGATGACTCGGCGCCGTAGTGTGGGTGGCTCGACGAACGAGCGCCTGCACGCGCGCCAAAAGCTCGGAGAACGCAAACGGCTTCGTCAGATAATCGTCGCCGCCAGACTGCAGGCCGAGGACGCGATCGTCGACATTTGCGCGCGCGCTTAGGATGAGCACGGGCGTCGTGATCTTTTTCTCGCGGAGCTGACGCAGCAACGAAAGGCCGTCGAGCTTCGGTAACATCAAATCGAGCACGGCCGCGTCGTAGGTGACAGTGAGCGCGAGATCGAGCCCGCGCTCGCCATCAGCGGCATGATCAACCGCGAAGCCATTTTGCTTCAAGCCATTGACGACAAACGAAGCGATTTTGCGGTCATCTTCCACTACGAGCATGCGCATAAGAGTTCCCGCGACTATCGCTCGCCTGGCGGCCGACGACAGCAGGCAAACGTGTCGCCACGACAAACCCTCCTGCGCTGTGAATTAGCGACAGGAGGGTTGTGTTTTGAACGAGGCCGACGCGTTTGCTCGTTAGCCGACTTTAGGTTCCTCGACCGTGACGAAGTGGCTGCCGCCGCGGCTCCAGACTTTCACCAAAGTCTCGTCGCCAGTCGGCTTCTCCGTTTGCGCAATTGCCTCCTGCGCACTGGTCACGGTGTTCCGATTTATCTCCGTGATGACATCGCCGGGACGCAGACCCGCTTCATACGCGGGAGAATTCGGCGCCACTTGCGTGATCACCGCGCCTTGCACAGCCGCCGGGATTTTGGCCTCGGCCCGAGCGCCTTGATCGAGATCAGCGACGCCGACACCCGCAAGCGCATCCTTATCGTCGCCGTGTCCGCTCCCCTTGTCGTTCTTCGCCAGTTTGTCGTCCGGGAATTGGCCCAGCGTAAGGTCGATGCTCTTTGTCGCGTTGTTGCGGATGAGTTGCACGGTCGCCTTCGCGCCCGGCGAGGTTTGCGCGACCTGGAGTTTGAATTGGCTCGCGTCCTTGACTGGCTGGCCGTTGAACTCGCGAATCACATCGCCGCTCTTCAACCCCGCTTTTTCCGCCGGGCTGCCCGACGTCACATCCGAGACGAGTGCGCCGTTGATGCGGTCGAGCTTGAATTGTTTCGCCAGGGCCGGCGTGAGGCTCTGGATATTCACTCCGAGGAATCCGCGGTCCACATGGCCGTTCTTTACCAGACTCGTCATGACCCATTGGCAAAGGTTCGATGGCACGGCGAAACCGACGCCCTGAAAGCCGCCGCTGTGGCTTAAAATCGCCGTGTTGATGCCAACAAGTCGGCCCTCAACATCGACCAGCGCGCCGCCCGAATTGCCAGGATTAATTGCCGCATCCGTCTGGATGAAATCCTCGTCCTGCGCGTTCCCGGTCACGCGGTCCTTCCCGCTCACAATGCCCTCGGTCACGGTCTGCCCGATGCCGAAGGGATTGCCTACCGCGAGCACCACATCGCCGACCGCGACCTGATCGCTATCGGTCAGGGTGAGCGCGGGCAAATTGCTTGACTCGATCTTGATCACAGCGAGGTCCGTCTTCGGATCGGTGCCGACCACTTTCGCCTCGAATTCCCGTCCATCGGCCAGCGCGACGCGGATGGCACTCGCTTCCCCGACGACGTGATTGTTCGTGAGAATATAGCCGTCGGCCGAAACGATCACACCCGACCCGAGGCCATGAAGCCGCGGTGAATCCGACTCGTTAGGCATCATCCCGCCCGGCTGGCCGCCGCCACCGAACTGCGGCTGCCCGCCAAAGAACCGGCGAAACTGCTCCATCTGATCGCCCGACATCGCCTGCCGGCGCGCCGAATCTTTCCCAGTGACAAAAATCTGCACCACGCTCGGCGCCACCTTCTGCACCACCGGGGCAAAGCTGCCGGCCGAAGCATGCGCGCGATTCACCGCCGCGTGATCGACTTTGATCTCGGGGTTCGCCGTCGTGGGCGCGACCGTCTCCGCTCCCGTCGCCGCGAACAATCCGCCGCTGACAAATGCACTCGCCACCATTGCGGTGTAGAGCGCGCGGGCCTTTCCAAAACGTTTTCTCTTCGAAATGTTGTGCTTAATCATGAGCACAACATCTGTCCGCTTCGTGGCCAGGACCTTTCCAGCACATTACAACGAGGTAAGAATCGCTGGGAGGATTTCCTCCCCACGTCGGCGCCCTGCGGTTCAGAGG
>JALZAX010000214.1 GCA_030948055.1 Verrucomicrobiota bacterium
CCAGAAGATTGAATAACCTTTGACCGCGAGTCGCCGCGTGCGTTCAAATCCGAAGGCGTTCGGATTGAAGATTCGCTTGACCCATCGACTCCTCCAAGCAACCTTACGCGCTCCTTTTCCAGGAGACCTATGTCAAAAGTTTGCAGCATCACAGGTTCGAAGGTTACGCGCGGCAGCATCATTCACCGTCGCGGTATGGCTAAGAAGAAAGGCGGCGTTGGTCGTCACGTGACGAAGAATGTGCCGCGCACTTTTAGCCCGAATCTGCACGAGCATCGCGTCTGGGTCCCGGAACTGAAAAAGTTCATGCGCATCAAAGTGACCGCACGCGGGATGAAGACGCTGAATAAGAACGGGGCCTACGCCACGCTGAAAAAGGCCGGACTCATTTCGGCCTAACCAGTCCCGGGTTATCGGCAATCGGAGGATTCCGGGGAGCGCACGCTTTTAGCGTGCTGGTTGCCGCATTCTGCGGCAACGAACTTCTCGAGAAATGCAATCGCGCCACCTCCGCACTGTGAAAAGTTCGCAATCGCAGGATGCGATTGCCAGCACGCTAAAAGCGCGCGCTCCCCAGAAACGCTGCTACGCCTCTGGAGATGTGATCGCTTCCGGATCGATCACCGGCTCGTTAGGCGATTCGATTGGTTCCATCGATTGCTCGACCGTCATTCCCGATTCGTCGGGCGTTCCATCGCTACGCCCGTCCGATGGCACCTCTGCAGTTGGTTCTGCAATCGGCGCGATGACTTCCGCGTTCTTCGGCACGGGTGGTTTGACGCGCGGCAAGTCTAACGAGCCATCGTTAAACTCGATCACGTAACCTTCGTGAATCAGCCAATGCAGATCGGAAGCAAGCGTGAGCTTCGCCTTCTCCGCCTCGGCGGCTTCGGCCGACTGTAATTTTTCGGCGAGCTGTTTGCGATTTAAACCCGGCGTTTCGCCGAGCGCTTGCAGAATGGAATTAATCGACGCCGACACTCCGGTGCTGTCGTGGCTGAACGGACGGATGCGAATCGGCGAAACGAAAAGCATTCCGCGACGATGCCGAAAAATATTCAGACCCGCGCCGCGCAAACCGCCCGCGAGTTCCTGCATCATTTTCGAGGGCGAACGGATTTCCTGCGACCACGCATTTTCGATCAAGCGACCGAGTGCGCGATCCGGCAAACGCCGGCTGAGCACGCCGCTGGTCGTCAACTCGTTAGTCGTGCGCAGCAAATTCGGCAGATGTGTTTGCCGAAAATGCCGTTCCGCATCCGCGCTCGTATTGAAAGTAGTCGGCGTCTCTTCGCCCTTCGTCGTGAACGTCGTCACGCTGCGCGCTTGTTCCTTCCATTGCTCGACCACTGTCGGATCGCTCACCACTTCGATTTGGCGCTGAAAATCCTGAAAGCTCATCCGTCGGCTGTAACGCTGCTCGTAGAGCGCGCGCAGTTGCGGTTGGTAAGCATGGTGATTTGTCGGCCCGAGCAATGTCCCGCTCGCGCGGTCGCGGGCGACATTGGTGAAATTTCCTTTGATCGGCTCGGTCTGCGTGACTTCAACGTTGTAAAAATCATCCCTTGCACTCGCGAATGCGCTGCCTTCTAAAATCTTGCGATCAACCGCGACGGCGCCGTTTTCGCCTAGCTGATGTAGCGGCGCTTCCGCCGTAGCAGTGAGCTGCACATCGTAACGTTCGGGCTTATCGAGAAACATTCGGGCGAGCGCGAAAACCGAATACGTGATGCTGCCGGATTTGATTTGCGCGATGACGCTTTCGAAGGCGGCTGTATGCGGAATAAACCGCACCCCCACATGCGAGATAACCGGCTGAGTTTCGCGCGGTCGTTGATCTTCCCGCGGATGCTCGCGGCGTTGATCTCTGCGCTCCGGTCCGCTCTTTCGTTCCGGACGCTTCCCGCCGCCTCGCTGATCACGACCCTCCGGGCGACGCGCGCGGGGTTTACGATCGCGCGGTGGCCCGGACCCGCGTCGATCGAATTGCCGCTCGACCTCCTCGCCTTGGAAATCGGCGTAATCGTTTGCGCGCGTGGGTTCGTTGACCCAGGCCGGCATCATTTTCAGGTCGAGCAAATCGACTGCGGGGGTAGGCTCAGCCATCTTTTCTCTCTTACGCCAACGCGGCGCGAAGTAAACGATGAGACGCGTGCGCGGGCGGGAAATTAAATTGACAAGATGGCTAATTCATTTACTTGCCATCCTTGCCGGGATTGCTTTAACCACACCCCGAGAACGAACGAGAAACACGAAATTTTATGAGCGAGAAATCAATTGAAGAGAAGGTGAAGGACATCATCGTCGAGCAGCTCGGCGTGAATCCGGAACAGGTCACGCCGCAGGCCTCGTTCATCGAAGATTTGGGCGCGGATTCGCTCGACATCGTCGAGTTGGTCATGGCTTTTGAGGAAGAATTTTCCGTCGAAGTTCCGGACGAAGATGCGGAGAAATTGCAGACCGTGGGCGACGTCATCAAATACATCGAAGAGAAGCAGTCCAAGCAGTAACCCCTCGCGCAGACTTTCGAAAAAAGCACGGCTGCGGCCGTGCTTTTTTGTTTCAAGTTGCAGCGAGAAATGACCCACACAGAGTGACGCCGTGAACTACGAGGTTCTCAATCATCCCCTCTTTTACGTGGGCGAGCATTACGTCTCCATGCTCGGCCTCATTGCCTTCGCGGTCTTGTTCGCCGTTGGCCTGACGCTGGCGAAAATTCTTCAGAGCGGATTCGTTAGGCGATTGTTCAGTCGCCTCAAATTAGAAGCGAACTTCGTTGCCATCGTCACGACGATTCTCAGCCTGGCCGCGCTCGTTTTCTTTACCGTCACCGCAGTCAACGCCGCCGGCATCCCCCTCGCCTGGAACGCGTCGTTGCCGAGTATCAATCTCAGTCTCGTTCAGCTTTTCCTGCTGATTCTTTTGTTAGTCGCCGTGTTTTGGATTTCATCGAACACGAAGCGATTTCTTTTCAATCGCATCCTGAAAGACAGCGGCCTCGCGCGTTCGCTGCAATACGCCATTGCGCAAATCGCGAGCAAAGTCGTGCTCGTCGTCGGCATCCTGATTGTGGTGGAAAACAGCGGCATTCATCTCGCTGCGCTGACAGTTTTCGCCGGCGCAGTCGGCGTCGGCGTCGGCTTTGGATTGCAAAACATCACCAGCAATTTCATCAGCGGCCTCGTCATTCTGGCCGAGCGACCGATCAGCATCGGCGATCGCGTCGAAGTCGCGGGCGCGGCCGGACAGGTCCAACACATCGGCGCGCGCAGCACGGTCGTGCTTACGAACGATAACATCTCGATTATCGTGCCTAACCAGAAGTTCATCGATTCGCCGGTGACGAACTGGACCTACGGCGATGATCGGCGCGTACGTTTCCGCATCCCGGTTGGCGTCGCTTATGGAAGCGACATCGAGAAAGTGTGCGAGACCCTCAAAGCCGTCGGAGGCGAACATCCGCAAGCATTGCAGGAACCAGCGCCGGGCGTTTTTCTAAAAAAATTTGGCGATAACTCGATCGATCTTGAATTGATTGTATGGAGCGAAGAAATGAGTCACCGCCCGTCGCGTTTCAAAAGCGATTTGAATTTCCTGATCGAGAAAAGATTCCGCGAGGCCGGCATCGAAATTCCATTCCCGCAACGCGACCTGCACATCCGCAGCGACGCGCGCGAGAAAGCCTGATCGCCGCAATGTCGTCGGAAACCATTCCGTTTCGCGACGGAGTCGGATCAGTCGTTAGGCTTGATGAAGTGCGCGGACTCGCCGCCTGGGAGCAAGCCTTCGCCACGAAAGCAAAAGACCATCGCTTTTACGAAATCGCGGAGGAGACACTTCAGCCCGGTTTTGACCATCGCTATCTGATCCTAAAAGATCCCGCCGATACGATTCGCGCGATCCAGCCGATCTTTTTCGTTCAGCAAAATTTGATCGAAGGCGTGCCGGCTTTGCGCGCAGCGGCGGAATTGGTCAGAAAACTTTTCCCGCGCTTTCTCACCATGCGCGTTCTTATGGTTGGCAATGCCGGCGGCGCCGGCGATCTGGATGATGGCGAGGAGAAATGGATCGCACGCGCGCTGGCGGAAACCCTGCCGGTCTATGCGCGAAGAGAAAATGCATCACTAATCGTCTTCAAAGATTTCCCGGCGAAATATCGCGACTCGTTAGGCCTGATGGGTTTCACGCGAGTCCCGAGCATGCCGATGACGCAGCTCACACTCCGCTTCAAAGATTTCGACGAATATTTTTCACGGCTGAGCAAAGCGACGCGCAAAGATTTACGGCGCAAA
Source organism: Verrucomicrobiota bacterium (assembly GCA_030948055.1). Classification (GTDB taxonomy): domain Bacteria; phylum Verrucomicrobiota; class Verrucomicrobiia; order Chthoniobacterales; family UBA10450; genus JACCTI01. The sequence goes on from JALZAX010000214.1 coordinate 4,293, forward strand.
TTTCGACGCGCGGAAAAATTGCCGCCGCTCGAATTGGAAATCATCAACGATGTCACACCTTACCTCGACGAAATCCTGCCGCTCTATCTGCAAGTGCACGAGCGCTCGCCGATGAAGTTCGAAACGCTGACGAAAGATTACTTCCGCTTGTTAGGCGAACACATGCCGGATCGCGTGCGTTTTTTCCTCTGGCGGCAAAACGGAAAGATCGTCGCCTTCAGCCTCGCGCTGGTGCACGACGGCGCTATCTACGACGATTATCTCGGGATGGACTATGGCGTCGCGCTCGATCTCCATCTTTATTTCCTGACCTTTCGCGACATCGTCACCTGGGCGATTAAGAATGGCCTAACGAGTTATCGCAGCAGTCCGCTCAACTACCAACCGAAACTGCATCTCGATTGCGAACTGATGCCGCTCGATCTTTACGTGATGCACACCTCGAAATTTCTGAACGCATTCTTCCGGCGCATCCTTCCGCTGCTCGAACCAACGCGTCACGATGGCGTGATCGCTAGATTTCCTAACGCGAATGAAATTTGGTAATCCCTGGCTGCAACTTGCGATTAGCCAGTGCCTGACCTTGTGTGCGGACTTGTGTTTGAAGCGCGGCGCAATGACTACGGTGCATCTTTCTCCAGCGTGGTCCTGGACGGGTCTAACCGGTCTCGCTTCACCACTCGTATGGCTCGGAATTGTCTTCCTAATTCTGAGCTTCGTCACCTGGCTCTACGTTTTGCAGCAGCTTCCGCTTTCGCTCGCTTTTCCTGTGACACAGGTCGTCCATGTGATGGTGCCGTTGGGTAGCTG
>JALZAX010000215.1 GCA_030948055.1 Verrucomicrobiota bacterium
AGCCCGGCTACTGCGCCCATGCGTGTGACCGAGTCGCGTGGTGCTGTCCTCGTGAGTCTCAACGCCTCTCCTATTCTCGATGTTTTTCGCGAACACGCGGAGACGACCGGTCAGAAGTTCGACGCGCAGGATCCGATGCCATTTTTTCTCCATAACATTCTCGGGATTGAGACTGGAGATGGCTACAAATTGCGGGTGCCACTAGCGGTGAATCTTGACGGCTCTGTTCTTTGCGCAGCGGAAATCCCGCAAGGTGCCGCGGTTTGTCTGATGAGCACTGATGTAGCCTCAGCGAAAGAAGCGGCCGCGAATGCTACACGCGCCGCGGTCGATCAACTGAATGGACACGAACCGGGAGTTGCTCTTTTTTTTGATTGCGTCGCGACGCGTCTTCGCATGGGCCGCGAGTTCGGTAACGAGCTCGACGCGCTGAAAGAAGTTCTCGGCGAGACGCAATTCGCCGGCTGCAATACGTATGGACAAGTCGCCAGAACGACAGGGCAATTCAACGGCTTCCACAACTGCACAGCCGTCGTTTGCGTCCTGCCGGCGTGAACGCACATCGACGCCGCGCGGTCAGTTCCTTTCGCTGGTTGCAGCGTTAACGGAGCCGGAAACTCGCACGGCCGCTGCGAAAGCGTTGGCGGCGCACGTTGGCGCGGCTGACCTGCTCGTCTTTCTGCGCGATCGCGAGTTAGGCATTCTGCTGGCCGCGCCCGGTTTTCAACAAACGCTCCCTGACGCAAAAAAATGGCGCCTGTTTCTGGAGGACTGCGTCGCCAACTCTTGTCATCAAGACGATCTTTCGTTTCCGAGCGCGGGAGCTATGACACGGGCCACCGGGTTCGCGGCAGAAGATGGATCGGTCATAGTCTTCCTCGGCGGCAATCCCTCCATCGAGAAGGGCGTTGATGTCAGCCTGCTGATTCCCATTCTCGCTGCCGCTTTCGAGGGCGAACGCATTGCCACCGTCGCAGAAAGTAAGACTGCAATCGCGAAACAAGCCGCAACCCAGGCAAAGTTGCTGGCGGCTTCACTCGACAAAGCTCGCAACGAATTGAGGCATACCCTCGGCGAAGCGCAGCGTGCAAATGCGGCGAAAGATCGCTTCCTTGCAGTGCTGAGTCATGAATTGCGCACGCCACTGAATCCCGTGCTGATGGCAGCCAGCGCGATGGAAACCGACCCAAATATCCCGGCAGAAATTCGCGCCGATATTTCAATGATTCGCCGCAACGTGGAGCTGGAAGCAAAGTTGATCGATGATCTCCTCGATCTCACACGCATCTCAAACGGCAAGGTCCATTTGCATCGCCGAATTGTCGATGCGCACGACCTACTCGAACAAGCGATCGCAGTGGTAGAAGGAGACGCCGCGTCCGTGAACCTGGAGATCAAAGTCGACTTCAGCGCGAGTAGACACCACGTAGATTGCGATCCAGCGCGAATTCAGCAGGTCTTCTGGAACTTGATCCGCAACGCGGTGAAGTTCACACCCCTGGATGGTAGCGTCACGGTGCGCACGACTAACCCAGGTCCTGAAACCCTTCGCATAGAAATAATCGATACAGGCATCGGCATTACTGCCGAGACTTTGCCGAAAATCTTCAACGCTTTCGAGCAGGGAGATACCGACATCAATAAACTTCTAGGCGGGCTGGGACTCGGGCTCGCGATATCGAAAGCGCTCGCGGAACTGCATGGCGGAACGCTCCGCGCAGAAAGCGCCGGCATCGGTAACGGCGCCACATTCATTTTAGCACTGCCCGCTGTGGAACACGCGGCTCTTACCTCGGAGCCCCTTGCTACCTCATCAAGCGACGGCAACCGCCACCGCATCCTGCTGGTCGAAGACCACGCCACGACCGCTGCTTTGATGGCCAGACTGCTCCGGAAACGCGGGCATAAGGTAGAGCTCGCGCATACAAAGGCGGAGGCCATCAAAATCGGATTGGCGCAGGAATTCGACATCCTCATCAGCGATCTCGGCCTACCCGATGGGAATGGTTACGAAGTTATGCAAGCACTGCGCTCGAAGTCGGAGGTATTCGGAATTGCCCTGAGCGGTTACGGAATGGAAGCCGATATCGACCGAAGCGCAGTCGCAGGCTTTCAACTCCACCTAACGAAACCTGTGGACGCGCGGAAACTCTTCGAAGCTGTCGAAGAAGCTCGATCAAAGTAACGCCGGTTACTGTTCGTGCACACGCATCTCTTCGCTCAAAGCCGGTATAACGAAGGAGTATGAATAGCTACGTCAGTGCTTGCGAAACTGCTCTGTAACCTGCGCGACCACGATGCCGAACTTCGTGATCGTGGAATGATTAACCATCGTCTTTCCATCGGGCTGCAAATACATCCACTGACTCATGCGCACGTTTCCTAGCGGATTACCGGGCGAAAGGGCCAGCGTAAAGGTCCAGTGAAAGATGTTGCCATAGGCTTCACCACGCGCCGTACCGACCACATCGTTTGCCGTCGCTTCATAGTGATGAGCGTCCAGTTTGCGGATGCGCCATGAACGATGCTGCTCGCTGCCACCAACAGTGAGATCTTGCGCGAGCCGCAGCGTATCTCCATCCCAGCGGCCCTTCGTCTCTGTCGTTACGGTTTGCTTCGGCGCGCCGCCAGGATTCTCCATCACTCCGAACGAACTAGTCTGCCCAGCGAAGAATTTCGTCGGCTGGAATTCCGGCTGTCCTCGCTGGAAATCGGAAACCTTCATAGTCGCACAGCTCGTGAGAAAAAGTGCGACAGAGAAGCAGAGAAGGCGAATGCAGTGCGACATGCTAAAGAGAATGAAACGCTCGCTAGGTCTAAGCGGATGCAGGCATTCGCAATAGGCAGGGACAACCAAGGCAACCACAACCCGCGGATGAACCAGCGCAATTTCGAAGAATGAGGAACTACGCTTACGCGGGCGGCTTCAAACTCTCGCACTTCGCTTCGTAGCTTTCGATCAAGGCAGCGATCTTGGTGTGGAAACTGTCCTGCAACGAATACAACCCACCTACAGGCTCGGAAAATTCCTTCTGCTTTAGCTCGTCTTCGATAGTCAGGGTCAATGCTGCGAGCGTCTCGATGTTAGCTCGCGAATGAAATTCCATCTCCTTCAACTTCGACAACACGGTCTGGGACTTCTCTAGCTCGCCGGGGGCCACTTCCACTTTCGCGACTTCAGTAGGCGCAGGCGTTTCAGCGGCGGCGCCAGTCTCATCGCCCGATTTCTTCCCACGTTTTTTCTTCGGAGTCGCCCCGGTGGCTGAGGTAGTTTCGTGATGTGCCTTTTCCTGCTTAACCTTCTTATCGTGCGCAACGTTTCGTGGATCTGACATCCACACTGATACACCAATTAATGAATTGCCGCCGAAGAATAACCTTAGCCGTTCGCGCGCGTTCGTATTTGACGCTCACCATCTTTTGTAACCCACCGTCCTTCTCGACGAAGATGTCATTAGTGTAGGCGTCCGCACCACGCGACGTAATGATCGCGCGCGCTTTCTCGATCTTTCCGTGCGAATCGGTTGAGGTGAAATTATGCACAAGCGCGCCATTCTCGATCGTGACCGCGCCTTCAATGAGATTGCCTTCAGCATCGGAGTAAGTGAAGACAAGCTGCTTTTTCGCCGCATTCCAATTGTAGATGCCACTCGTGTATGGCGCACGTTTTCCGTCCACCACGAATGCGCCATCGAATCGAATGCCTTGATGATTAGCGGCCCAGTCACAACGCAACTCGATCGACATCTTCTTGCCATCTGGTGTAGGCGGCAGATCTCCGCGCCAAAGGCCGCCAACTAGGAATGCGACCGGCGCGAAGGGTGATGTTGTTGTCGCAGAAGGGGCGGATTCCCTCGCCCAGCAACTAACAACTAGAACGGTCATTGCGATTCGAGTGATGGAAATTATTAGCAGCTTCACTTCGTAGGCCTCTCGTTGTGAGCCTCATTCTCTACTGAACGAGCAGCCGCGAAATGACGAAGTTCCGACGAATCGCGCCAATCAGTAATAAACAAGACATCTTTCGCTCGAGGCACGATTCAGTTGTATGAAATTATTTAACACGTTGATGTCCAAAATCTTCGGCCACGGTGCTACGCCGACTGTCGCCGCTACAACTTTCGGAGGAGGCGCTCCTGCTTCTGGTGGCATGCCTGCCGCTACGACGCCGCAATTCGGCAGCGGAACTGCAACTGCCGTCGCCACCGCTCCTGCGGTCGACGTGAACGCAATCCTCAACGACATGGCGTCGAAGAATTCTGAGCATCTCGATTGGAAGACCTCGATCGTCGATCTGATGAAGCTGGTCGGAATGGATAGCAGTCTGCAAAACCGCAAGGAGCTTGCGGCTGAGCTAGGCTACACTGGCGACACTAATGACTCCGCCACGATGAACATCTGGCTACACAAACAAGTATTGCGCAAGCTATCCGAGAACGGCGGCAAGGTTCCTCAGAACCTGCTCGACTAGGTTCGACTGAACTTCCCGGACGTCGGTTAAGTGACAATCGCAGTGAGAGAAATGGAAGCAATTTGTGCAGCAGGTGTGGGCCTGCTCGCGGTTGTCCTTTTCACAAGCTGCGACGTCGCGCCGACCACTACTACAACAACCGCGCCTCCGCCGCAGAGAGATAACTCCGCGGCGGAAGCAAGCGGGTCGGAGCGACAGCGCCAGATGGCGTTCCTGAACAGGATCCGCGCGGCCGATCCTCAACAACGGACAATCGACCGCGCGCTGCTCAACGAGCAGAATGAGCTAGGACTTGTCCTCGATCGCAGCGTCGAGATGGACAAAATTCCGGACTTGATGCGGACCATGCTCACGCAAATGGCGAAGGAATTTCCCGGACAAGACCTTAACGTGATCGCCTACGCGCCTTCACAACCTCCGCGCAAGATCGGAACTGCGCACCTGAACGCGCAGACGCGCGACATGACCTACACAGCTGAGCACTAGCTCGGTCTAACCAATTTCTAACAACAACAAGCCGGATTAACACTATGCCAGGAACTGTAGATGATTTCATGAGCCGCTTCGGCGGCGGAGGAACTGTGGACGACCAGGAGGCGG
>JALZAX010000216.1 GCA_030948055.1 Verrucomicrobiota bacterium
GCGAAATTGATGATGGTGCTGCTCGGCGTGTTCGCGGCGGTCGCGCTCTTGCTCGCCACGGTAGGCATCTACGGCGCGGTCGCTTACACGGTCGAACAACGCACCAGCGAGATCGGCGTGCGCATGGCCCTCGGCGCGCAAACCATGGATGTGCTGCGACTAGTCGTTAGGCAAGGAATGACTCCGGTGATTTTTGGATTGGTGGTTGGCCTGGCCGCAGCGATTGCCATCGGGAAACTGATCGCTGCGCAATTGTATCAAACCTCCGCTTATAATCCGGCGCTGCTCAGCGGCACCATTGCCGTGCTCGGCGTGGCGGCGTTGCTCGCGTGTTTATTTCCTGCGCGAAGAGCCACGCTCGTGAACCCGACGCAGGCGTTGCGCTCACAGTAACTGCCTAACGAGTCATCGATCTTCGCGCAGACAGGCGTAATAAACCCACCCGATCAGGATCGGTTGGAAAGGCAGCCGCAACCACAACATCCAAAGCGGGAGAGCGTGACCTGCGATCACCATTCCGGTCGAGAGCGCGTAAATGTTTGCCGGAAAAACGCACACGAGCAAGGCGATCAATCCCCAGGCGGCGGCGTGCCTAACGAGAGGTAGGCAGATGCCGATTCCTCCCAGAATTTCAGCGACACCACTGAGCGCGACCAGCGCCTGCGGCCACGGCAGAAACGCCGGCATGATTGCGACATAAGTCTGCGGCGCAATGAAATGAAAGAGCCCGGCGACGACGAAAGAAATCCCGAGCAACCATCGCATCCCGTTCAAGGAACGATCTGGAAACCCTCGCTGGCTGTGCGCGCGAGGTACAATTCGCTCAGGCGTTTTGTCATTGGGCCGACTTCGCCGTTACCGATCGGTCGGCCGTCAACTCTGGTTACGCCCGCGAGTTCGCCCATCGTGCCGGTGCAAAACATTTCATCGGCGGTGTAGATGTCGTTAGGCGAGAGATCTGCCTCTGTGCACGGAATCTGATTCGCGACACAAATTTCGAGGACAGTGCCGCGCGTAATCCCTTCGGGACAAGCGCGGACGAAACTGGTCGCCACTTCGCCGCCACGCACGATGAAGACATGAGTCGCGTTTGTCTCCGCGACCAAGCCATCCATATCGAGCATGAGCGCATCATCGGCGCCGGCGTTGTTCGCTTCGATTTTCGCCAGAATGGAGTTGAGCAAATTCGCGTGGTGAATTTGCGGATCGAGAATTTCGGGCGGCGGGCGGCGAATCTTGCTCGTGATCAATGAGAGACCGGTCTTCGCGTAAACCGGCGCCTTGTGTTCCGCGAGCACGATCAAGGTGAAGCCGCTTTGATTCAGTCGCGGATCCATTCCCGAAGTGATTTTCAACCCGCGCGTCACCGTCAGTCGAATGTGCACGTCATCGCGCATATTATTCGCCGCGAGCGTGCGTTTGATTTGGCCGATGATTTCTTCGTCACAGGGAAAGACGGCAAAAGAGAGAGCACGCGCAGAATTACGCAGCCTAACGAGATGTTCCTGCAGTTTGAAAATGCGACCGTTATAGAGTCGCAAACCTTCCCAAACCGCATCACCACCCTGGACCGCCGAATCGAACGGACTGATTCCCGCTTTGTCGCGATGGATCAGCTCGCCGTTGATGTTGATCAACAGGTCGCGGTTCCGTTCGTTGAATTGCTGAAGCATTACTGAAGACGGAAGCCATGCAGTCGTTCGTAAATTTCACGGCACTTATCGTGCACGGCGGCCAGTCGCGCCGGGACCTCGGCGCGATTTGATTTGTGCGGTTGGAACGCAGTCGATTTTTCCACTTCGGCGTACCAATATTTCGCCCAGATCCCGTCCGTTTCGCGCCGACCAGCCGGCCACAACAACATTGTCTCGGTGAATTCCACACCCACTGCTGCGCACAGAAGTGACAGCGTCTTCCTCGGATTCTCGAGAACATCGCGGGCATCAATCACCGCGGGTCTACCGCTCCGCGCACGCAGCCAATTAAAAATTTCCTCCTGCTGCACAAAACCGACATCTTCCAGCGTCGGCTCGCGGTTCTTTTTCGTGTAAGATGCGATCACTTCCGCAGGATCGCGGATGAGAAAACAATTCGTTAGGCCGAGCATCCAGTCGCGGTCGATTTCCGGCAGCAAATGATGGGTCATTTGTTTCTGATAAAAGATGCGTTTCCCGTTCGGCGGATCACTCGTTAGGCGAGTCACCACTTTTTTCCAATCCGTTTCGCCGTGCGCGATCACTTCATCGCGGCCGGGATGATCCGCGGCCGTGCGTTGCAGGTAGTAAGCGTAAAACGGTTCGTCGATCACGAAAGTGTCGGGCCGATTTTCCCAGGCCCGCATCATCGCGGTGGAGATGTTGCGCGGGCCGGACCACATCGCGATGCGGATTGGTATCTCTCGATTCACCTTGTGCTAGGCTGCTCGAAGGATGGCGCAATTCCCAGAAGAACAAGCGCAGAGAGCGGATTCAAGCGCATTGTCCCCATCGGGCCGGAGCTTGATTTAACACCGCCGCACGGGCGAAAATAGGCTCGCGTGCATCCGAACGAAGATTACGTGCTCAAAGTCCTCGAGGACGTGGGGCTGGTCACGAACTCGCAAATCGAAAAGGCGCGTTCGCGTTTGAATGGCGCGGCCAATGTCGTGGATGTGCTGGTGCGCGACGGCGTCGTTTCTGAAACCGATATTTCGCGCACCCTCGCCACGCAGGCGCACATGGATTGGATCGATCTCTCGGCAAAAATCATTCCGCCGGACGTGATCAATCAGATTCGGGGCGAAGATGCGCGCCGCTTCAAGGTCGTTCCGGTTGGATTTGGTGAAACCGGATTGATCGTCGCCGTTTCCGATCCGCTCGATATCGACACCATCGACAGCCTGAGTTTTTTGCTGCAACGCGAAATCGAGTTGGTCTGCAGCAGTCCGGAAAAAATCCGCGAGGCGCTGATCAAATATTACGGCACGGCCGATGAAGCCTCCGACATTTTACAGCAACGGCTCGGGGAGGATGTCGATCTCGGCCTCGAAATCACCGAGGGCGGCACGCTCGAAACCGGCGACGAAGCGGACGCGCCAATCATCCGGCTCGTCTCGATGTTGTTAGTCGAAGCACATCGTCTTGGTGCGAGCGACATTCATCTCGAGCCGCTGGAAAAAGTTTTTCGCGTGCGCTTTCGCATCGATGGCGTCTTGCAGGAAATGCAGGCGCCGCCGAAGCGCTTGCAATCCGCCATCGTGAGCCGGCTAAAAATCATGACCGCCTCGATGAGCATCGCGGAAAAACGCCTCCCGCAAGACGGACGCATTCAGGTGAAGATCGCGAAGAAGCCGATCGACCTGCGCGTTTCCACCATCCCGACCAACCACGGCGAAAGCGTGGTCATGCGCTTGCTCGACAAATCGAGTCTCACTCTCGGATTGCCCGAACTCGGATTTCTTAGCGACGACCAGGAAACATTCGAGCGACTGCTGCGTTTGCCCGATGGCATCCTGCTCGTGACTGGGCCGACCGGTTCGGGAAAAACCAGCACGCTCTACGCGTGTCTGCACTACATGAACAAACCCGACCGCAAGATCATCACGGTCGAAGAGCCGGTCGAGTATCAGATGAACGGCATCAATCAGGTGCAGGTAAATACCGACATCGGGATGACCTTTCCGGCAGCCCTCCGTTCCATTTTGCGGCAGGCGCCGAACATCATCATGATCGGTGAGATTCGCGATCTGGAGACCGCGTCGATCGCGACCAACGCCAGCCTGACCGGTCATTTGGTTTTCAGCACGCTGCACACAAACGACGCGCCGTCGGCCGTTGCGCGTTTGGTCGACATCGGCATGCAACCGTTTTTGGTCGCGTCTTCCGTGCGTGCGATCATGGCGCAACGACTCGTTAGGCGACTTTGCTCGCACTGCAAAGAGCCGGGCGAATTGAGCGAAACAGAATTGCGCGCCTTACGCATCGAAGCTTCACAAATAACCGAAGCGCAGGTGATGAAGCCGGTTGGGTGCGAACATTGTCGCGGCACCGGCTACCGCGGACGCATGGGCATCTTCGAGATTTTCGTCATCGACGATGAAGTGCGGCACATGATCAACAACAAAAAGCCGACGTTGCTCTTGCGCCAAAAAGCGCGCGAGCTCGGCATGCGCACCCTGCGCGAAGACGGCGTGCGCAAAGTTCTCGGCGGAATGACGTCAGCCGAAGAAGTGATCTCAATTACTCTGGGAGATGTGAACTGATGAATAACAATCAGGTCGCCGAGCTTTTTCTCGAACAACACGTCCTGCAGCGGTCGCAGATCGATGATGTGCTGCAGGAAGCGAATCTGAATGGAAAGACGCTCGCACAAACCTTCGCGGATAACGGCCTGCTCGATGAACACCGGTTTTACGAGACTATTGCTGACTCGTTAGGCACGGAATTCGTTTCGCTCGATGGCCAGGAAATTCCCCCGGAAATTTTGCGCCTGATTCCGAGCGGACTAGCCCGCCTGCATCGTGCCCTCCCCATCGGATTAACCGACAGTGGCATCACCGTCGCGTTAGTCGATCCGCTCGACCCGCGCGCGGCGGAGGATTTACGTTTCGCGCTCGGGAAAGACATCCACGTCGTCGTCGCACCAACAGATCAAATCGAAGAGCGGCTGAAAAAATATTACGGAAGCGATACCTCTAGCATGGAGGACATCCTCAAACAGCTGGGCGAAACCGGCGAGCTCTTGCAGCTGCGCGGCGACGAAGCGGCCGCGTCCGAGGTCGAAGCAGAAGCGAACGCCACTCCCATCATTCGCTTCGTCGATTTGATTATGTTCCAGGCGATTCAGGACCGCGCGAGTGACATTCATTTCGAACCGTTCGAACACGAATTCAAAATTCGTTATCGCGTTGATGGTGCTCTCTATGAAATGGCCCCGCCGCCGCGACATTTGGCGCTGCCAGTTATTTCGCGCGTGAAAGTGATGGCGAACCTGAACATCGCGGAGCGTCGCTTGCCGCAGGACGGGCGTATCCAAAAAAATATCGCGGGCCGCGTCGTCGACATGCGCGTCTCGACGTTACCGACGCAATT
>JALZAX010000217.1 GCA_030948055.1 Verrucomicrobiota bacterium
GTGCAACGCGAAGGCGTTTTCTTTCACGTCGTCGGTCGAGATGATTGTCTCGCGGTGGGGCGGCTCGGAGATGTTTCGCTCCGCGCTCCGGTAGATTCCTTGCGGTAACGCGGCCACAGCTTCGGCGAGCGCGGCCGAGAGATCGCGATCATCGGCAACAAGCGCGGGCTCGTTGCTGCGATACATCGTGCCGGCATTCGCCATGTGGCCGAGCATCATGTGTGGATTCGCGGCGAAGTATTCGTTGATCTGAAACGCGACACCATCACGATTCACGTGCTCGGCGAGATTCAGCCACGGCGGACCGGCCGGCCTTTCCCCGGCGACCAATCTGCGCAGGAACACGATGTCGGTCGTGACTTCGGTGTTCGCGTTTCTTTTGAATGCCGTGTTTGGCAGACGAACCGCGCCGATGAAATCGACTTTGTCCGCGAGATACCCGCGCAAGCTTGAATTGACCTTGTCGAGTGTGCCTTTGGAAGTGACGAAGACCAGCAATCCACCGGGTCGGATATTTTCCACCGCTTTCGCGAAGAAGTAATCGTGGACGAGAAAATTATGCTCGTTGAACGACGGGTCGTGAAGTTTGTAGTCGCCGAAGGGCACGTTCGAGATCGCGAGATCGAACGAGCCATCGTCGAACGCGGCGGTCTCGAAGCCTTGGGGGCGAATATCCGCATCAGGATAGAGCTGACGCGCGATCTTGGCGGTTAACGGATCGATCTCAACGCCAGTCAGTCGCGAGCGGGCACTAATTTCGCCTGGCATCAGGCCGAAGAAGTTTCCGATACCGAGCGCTGGCTCCAGTACCTGGCCATGTGTGAATCCGATCCGCTCTACAGCATTGTAAATTGCGGAAATGACAGTCGCCGAAGTGTAGTGCGCGTTGAGTGTCGAAGCCCGCGCGGCGGCGTATTCCTCACTCGTAAGCAGCACCTTGAGGCGTTCGCCTTCAGCCTTCCATTCAGTCGAGAGCGGCGAGGCAAAGACCTGCGGAATGCCGCCCCAGCCGACATACTTCACCAAGATTCGCTTCTCTTCGTCGCTTGCGGCGCGGCTTTGGGAATCGAGTAGTCGAACAAGCTCAATGGCGGCCAAGTTGTCGCTGCACTTTTGCTTCAGAGATCCGCCGCCGAGTCGGTCCTCCGCGCTTATGCGGTAATTCCGCGCGTTTAGCTGAGATTCTCTTCCGGCGGGAGAAGAATGTATTTCTCGCGAATCATCTCCCAAGCTTGGTCGTGCGCTTGTTGCGGCGTCAGCTTCTGTTCCGTTTCGAGCTGCCGCGTGAGAGTTTCCATTTCGTCCAACGTCCTCTCTTGCGCGTCGAAAAGCGCTTCCATGAGCGTGCCGTACGCCTCCAATTTGAGCACCATCGTCGGCAGGAACTTCCGCCAATGGCGCTCGGCCATTCGTCCGTATTGGCTCAGGTAGATGTCTTGCGCCATTCGCGTTTCCGAAGTCAAAAAGGCTGAGTTGGTCGTCGCCGCTGGGTACGACCTTTCCATTGCGCTTGAGCATACACGACGAGCCCCAGCTTCGGGTTGTTTTTGGTTGCACCTGCTCCGGCGCGAGAGCGGTTGTACGCCCGTGACGATGTTATGCGTCCGGCCTGTGCCGAAGTCGTGTTGGATTGATTTGGCGACCGACGGAGCCACTCGCCGCATCACGTCAGGTCCTGTAGCTTTTCAACCGATGACGCCCAAACTCATTCCGCTGCTGGCGCGTGCCGCTGCTTCGAACGAAGAACTGGAACGGAACGCAACCGAATTCAACCAATGCATGCAGGCACGGCGATCGGTGCGTCAGTTCTCTGATCACCCGGTGCCGCGCGAGGTGATCGAATCCTGTCTGCACGCAGCCGGCAGCGCACCGAGTGGCGCGAACCTGCAGCCGTGGCACTTCGTGGCGGTGGCTGATCCCGCGGTGAAGCACGAGATCCGCGTTGCCGCAGAAGAAGAGGAACGCGAATTCTACGAGCACCGCGCGCCAGTCGCTTGGCTGGAAGCGCTCGCGCCGCTCGGCACCGATTCGCGCAAACCGTTTCTCGAGATCGCGCCGTGGCTGATTGCCGTCTTCTCGCAGCCCTACGGGATACTGCCGGACGGCACGCGCATGAAGCATTATTACGCGACCGAATCAGTCGGCATCGCTACCGGATTTCTGGTCGCGGCGATCCACCACGCTGGGCTCGTTTCGCTCAGACACACGCCGAGTCCGATGGCATTCTTGAATCGCATCCTGCATCGGCCCGCGCACGAAAAGGCGTTCCTTCTACTCGTCGTCGGACATCCCGCGGAGGAGGCGACTGTGCCCGATATTTGGCGCAAGCCGCTCGAGAAAATCTCCTCGTTCCTGCCGTGAACGACCGGCTTCGCTGAATGCGGTTCTTCGCCACGACCCGCGCACTCTGGTTGGGATTCCCATCGGCGGATTGATGATCTGCTATCTGCTGGGTTTGAAGTCCACACATGACGCTGGCGTGCGCGTCTGGCACAGACGACCTGCAATCTACAGCGCCCGCTTAATGCCGGTCACGTTGCTCGTAAGCTGCTTGTAGAGTCTGACGGGGTTTCCCCCGGTGGGCATGCTCACTAAACGCGTCATTCAAGCCTGCTCGGATTTTCCGCTCCCCCGTTCGACAAGGATGAACTGCGTGCGCTAGCGCATCACTCGCGCTCCACCGGCCACCTCTGTGAATGTGACAAGACCATTGGCTTTGTTCTTTCCCGTTGGACGAACCTCCCCCGCGAGGCCAAGCGCACTCGTCCACCGCTGGCGAGGATCTTTCTCGTATTCCTAAGGGAGAACGCGACAATCGCCGCGATGGCATTTCGCATTTTGATTTCGCTGCTCGTGGTTTTAGGGGGCACCGGTTGCGCTGGTCCGGGCGCGCCACTGGCCTGTCCCCAGCGCACGATCGAACGAAGCGCCAGAATTTTCTATGCAACCGACCGTCAGAAACTCGCGAGCGATAATTTAGCATTTGGCTCGAAGCGGACAGATCCGCCGGGATTACACATGGGCTGGGAACGGGTCGCGCTGGGGGCCGGACACCGGCTTGGAAAAGTGGATGCGGCCATCACGATTACGCCGGCGCATGAGCAAACGGAATCACCTGGTGCAGCCCTGACTGATGCGCTGCAACATTCGGACGCTGATATCTCCGCGTTCGTCGAGACGCAACTACGCTCCGCCATCCGAGAGGCGGCGCGCTCCCGGGGTAATAGTCGCCCGCAGGTATTACTGTTTGTGCACGGGTATAACACCGACTTCGACTGGGCAGTGCGAAATACGGCTCAACTCGCCGGCGACCTGGAACTCGTCACTTGCTCGGGCCAGGTGCGCGGGGTGGCGATTGCATACTCGTGGCCGGCGCAGAACACGCTCCTCAGTTATCTGGCCGACGAGGAAAATGCTGAGTGGACCCAACAGCGGCTCGCGCCCTTTGTTCGGGCAATATCGCGCGTCTGCCGACAGCAGGGCGCGGAGTTGACCCTCATTGCCCATTCCATGGGCGCGCGGGCGCTGGTGCGTTCCCTGGCTTATCTGGCGAACGCCTCTGAGCCGGCCGCTGGCTCCGAGAGGCTGGCGGATCACGTCATTTTGCTCGCGCCGGATATCGGCAAAGGACTCTTCGACCAATATGTCGAGCGCTTTTTGCCGCTCGTGCACCACCTGACGATTTACGTCTCGGCCAAAGATCACGCACTTGGACTTTCCAGCCTGCTGCATGGAGGCCACAGCCGGCTGGGCCTGATCGGATCCACGGTGCTGGCCGCATTGGAGTTGACCGGGTTGCGCCACGACGATCATCGCGACCTTGCCTCGGTCGCCTACCATCAGGGTCACGGCAAAGTCGACATGATCGACGTAACCGGATCGGTCGCGAGTCAATTCGGACACAGTTATGAGGATCCTGCTTTCATTCGGGATTTACACGAGTTGATCGATCGCGGCACCCCTGCCGGCGCGGGCGCGCGAGCGAATCTCGAGAGGCGTCAGGTCCGACCCGGACTTTTCCGGAATGTCGCCGCGCTCAGCTATTTTCAGCTGCGCAAATAACGACCGCGGCGGTTCATTTGCGGTCGCGGATGATTGTCACCGGCGTTCCCCGCCGCAGGAACAACTCCAGCTCCAAAAGATCATCCTTTAATAATGCAATTCCGTGCGGCGGAGTATCGGCGCTCGGAGAGGGCGATACCGAAGCCGTCTCGCGCGGATTGCTCGTTCCTTCCTCCGAAACTTCGACCGCGTCACCTTCCACGCCGCTCTCTTCGGAGACGCCATAAAGAATGTAGCCGGGCCGGGCGAGATGGATCCACGGCGTAGCCTCACTCGTTTCCGCGGCGTCCGCCGCGATCCGTTCGCCATCTTTCCAAAACACAGTGGCTGTGACCTTCGTCACCGTGCTCGGTTGGCTCGAGCGCGGAAGCTCCACCGACTGAATTGGGTATTGTTTGAAAAAACCGTCGCCGTGATGAACGACCACGCGTTCCTTCGGCAAATCGATCGTGAGGGTGAATTCGCCGTCGGGAACCAGCAGGCGATCGCCGGGATGAATCAACGTTGAATCCAGATTATTCGACCGCATGATCATGGCGGGCGTGGAATTGAGTTTATGCGCGATCCGTGCCAGTGAATCACCGCGCTCCACGACATACTCTACCTTCCCGTAGATGCTTTTGTTCGAGGAAAACAGTTCAGTGTTCACCGACCCTAACAACTCGCGCGCCGCTCGGGCTTCCTCGGCCTGCGGGTACAGGCGAAGCTGATTATACAAGAGTTTTTGCGCCTCCGGCAATTTGCCCGCCGTGCGTAACTGCCGCGCCGCCTCGATCTGCGCGATGAGCGGGTGCCGGTATCGTGGTTGCGGTGGGAGCGGAGTTAACGACGCTTCCTGATACGCGAACCGGATGCGACGGGTGAAGTAGCCCGCACCGTAGCCAATGAACAAGGCGAGCAGAACCACAATGACCAACTGCCATTTCTTCATCGGACGGGGACCAGCACGACCGAACGTTGCTTCTGGAGTTCCTTCACGATGCAGGTG
>JALZAX010000218.1 GCA_030948055.1 Verrucomicrobiota bacterium
ATGTTCGGGCCCATCGCGATGACGCGTCCGCCGGGCCGGAGACAACGCGCCGCTTCGGCGATCGTGCGCGCGAGGGCAGACTTGTCAGGCAGGTGCTCGAAGAAATTGCTCGTGAAGATGACGTCTAATGAATGGTCGGCCAGCGGCCACTTCGTCGCGCAATTTTGCTCCAAAAATTTCACATCGTGCGCGAGTGCCGTCTCCGAATCCGGATTCAGATCCATGCCGAATTTCTCCGCGGCGCTGATATGGTTGATGAACTCACCGTAGCCGCAACCCAAATCGAGAACGCGACTTTGCGGATCGATTAGCTTCTGGAAAAAGTCTTTTGTCAGCACGCGCCACACGGCGCGGCGGTACGGGAGCAAAGGCTCGAAGCGGCGACGATAAATTTCCCGCAAGTCGATCGCTTCTTCTTCCGCCATGCGCGGTTGATGGAGTTCTTCGCCACGTCCAATCGTTTCCGCCGGCGGCCGGAGTTCGGTGAAATTGATTTTCGGCGTTAACATCGTCCATGCATTGTCCCTTAAACGCACAGAGAAACAATGCTCTTGCATGGCCTCGGCCTGTGGACATTATTGCAAGCCGCTCACGCGGGTGTAGCTCAGTGGTAGAGCACCTCCTTGCCAAGGAGGACGTCGCGAGTTCGACCCTCGTCACCCGCTCTCTTCTTGCCACTCCGGGGCGGATTCTTTTTTTGAATCCAAATCGCCTTCTTCCCGCATCTCACAAGCAAAGGATGAAAATGAAAACTGCTCTCGTAACTTGCTTCGCGTCCATTGCGCTTGCTCTGCTCGCATTCGGACAAGATCCAACCCCTTCACCCGCTGCGACTTCGTCGGCCTTTACCGTCACGACTTCCATCGCGCCGACGGCTGTGCCTTCGGCGTCTCCTATCGCCAGTGCGGGGGATGATTTGGAAAGTCGGATCGATAAGAAGGTCAAAAAAGGTCTGAGCATCACCTTTGGTGACGACGACAAAGATAAAGACAAAGGCCGCGTTCGCGTGCATCGCTCGCATGACAGCGACGATGATATCGGCGGATTAATGGCGATTCCGATTGTCGGAATCATCTTTACCACACTCTTCGGCGCGCCGGTTTTGGTCGTGGCTGCGATCATGTTCTTCAGCTATCTGCGCTCGCGCTCGCTTCATCGCACGGTGCGCATGATGGTCGAGAAAGGTCAGCCTGTGCCTGCGGCCTTGTTCGCTGCTCCTCCAGTGGTGCGTGCTCGCTCCGATATGCGCCGCGGTGTTGTCCTGGTCATGGTTGGCTTTGGCCTGATGGTTTTCTTCGGCGCATGCAGTGAGTGGGAAGGCGGCGCGTGGGCCATCGGAATCATTCCCTTCCTCATCGGCGCCGGTTATCTGCTGGTTTGGAAATTGGAGGGCAACAAACCAAACGGCTTCAACAAAGCCAGTACCGACAACCCTCCGCCGCTGCCCTAGTTTTCGAGGGTGCCGCTAACCGATGCCGACCTTGTCGCACGAGTTCTTCTTGAGGATGATCATCATGCCTTCGCTGAACTCGTGCGTGGTCATCAATCGATCGTGCGCGGTCTGCTGCGACAACTCACGCGCAACGATCTCGCCCTGGCCGATGATCTCGCGCAGGAGACGTTCGTTAAGGCTTACAAACACATCCGCAGCTTTCGCGGCGAGGCGAAATTTTCCACCTGGCTCTATCGTATCGCTTACAACTGTTTCCGCGAAGATGCGCGCAAGCGGAAGGAACTTGTCGGCATTGATGAGTCGGTGCTCGAGGCAGAACGCGATCCGCACACAGTCGATCCCGCCCTGCGACACGATCTCGCGCAGGCACTCCAATTGCTCCCGTTACACGAACGGACGGCAGTCGTGCTCTGCTGCCAAAATGGGCTCTCGCACGATGAAGCGTCGCATGTACTCGATATCCCCCTTGGAACTGTGAAGACGAATGTGTTAAGAGGGAGAGAGAAACTCAAGAAGGCGCTAGCTGAATGGGCAACGAACTAAACATCGACGAGCAACTCCAGGCCGATTGGCTGGATGCCAAATTGCGCGACGAGATGCCCTACATCGATGATGCGGGTTTCACGGCGCGTGTTGTTCATCAATTGCCGGCGCAACGTCGCGCCTCTCGCTCGCTGCGTTCCGCCATCATCATTGGCGTCACGTTGCTCGCATGCGTGATCGCGTATTTCCTCACGGGCGGCGGAGAAACTTTTGCCGACTCGGCGGCGTTTCTCGTCGCGATGCCGTTTGTAACGGTTTGTGTGATTGCCGGTTGCTGCGCGTTGCTGGTGACCGTGTTGGGAGCGTTCGCTGCCATCACACGCCAGGGCAATCAGCAGGCGCTGCGCGAATTCGCGCGCTCGATTCGTTAGGCGATTTTTTTCGCTTGTTCGACGTCGCGGGTAATTTGCGCCGCCAGTTCATCCAGGTTCGCGAATTTTTGTTCCGGTCTCAGATACTTAAGGAACCGTACTTCGACATCCTCGTCGTAAATATCCCGATGAAGATCGAAGAAATGCAGCTCAAGCAACCGCTCCGACTTTTCCGATTCAATCGTGGGTCGAGTCCCAAGATTCGCCACGCCGCGAAGAACTGCACCATCGAGTTTCGCTTCCGCTGCGTAAACGCCATTCGGTGGAAATTGCTCGCTGTGCGCGCTGAGGTTCGCGGTGGGAAATCCGATTTTGCGTCCGAGCTGCGCGCCCTTTTTTACCGTGCCGAGAATGCTGTAATCGCGGCCCAGCATCGCGGCGGCTTTGGCGAAATCGCCTTGCTCGACCGCGCCTCGAATCGCCGTGCTGCTCACGACTGTCCCATTTACCGTCACAGGTTTGATGCCGACGACATCAAAATGGAGTTCGGCACCAAGCTGCTGCAACAAAGCGAGATTGCCCGCGCGATTTTTTCCGAACGACCATTCGTGGCCGACGCAGATTTCACGCAAAGGCTTCGAATGCTCGACCAATTGCCTAACGAATGCTTCCGGTGGCGTGCTGGCAAATTCGCGATCGAATTGAATGACAAGCAGGTGCTCAACGCCGAGATCGCGGATGAGCGCGATTTTGTGCTGCGTCGCCGTTAACAAATGCGGCGCATCCTGCGGCCGTAAAACCTTTGCCGGATGCGGATCGAAAGTAACGACCACCGGCGTGCCCTTCGCCTCCGTCGCGTGTGTGGCCGACGTGGAGATGACGGCCTGATGCCCGAGATGAACGCCGTCGAATACACCGATGGCGAGGAAAAGCGGAGCGCGCAGCCGTGACAGTTCGGCAATCTCACGAAGAATTTCCATTAGGAGCAGAGTCCGAAACCCGAATAATGAATGACGAAAATTTTCGTGCTTTGTTGTTTTCGCTCGACGTCAAGAACCTCGACATACCACCGTGCCGAGCGCTCGGTGTCTGACACCGCGAGCGCGACATGGTCAATCCTTCGAGTTGAAACATCAACCGCCATGCTGGCAAAGCGGGCGGCTTCGGACAAGCGCACCGTGCCGTTCCAGTTTGCAGTTGCCAAACGGTGCCGACTGGCTTGCGTAACGGACTCTATGCGCAGTCTCACCTGTTGGTTGGCTTTGTTGCTCGGCCTTGCTCTCACTGCCGCCGCGCAAAAACCGCGCGCTTCCGTCGCGCAGTCGCCCAAACCGATGTCGGTGGCGCAGGCTCGTCCACAATTTCGTCCCGCCGTTCTCGGCACCGGACCAGACTCGTTAGTCAATCGCATCAACGTCGATGATCTCTTAAGCAAGGGCCAAAAGAGCGGGGCGATCCAGTTCTGCGCGGTGGTGGCGCCGACTGGGGAAGCGACCAGCGCATGGACCTATCACTCGATGCCGAATTGCGAAGCGCTCAACGCGGAGGTGGAGAAGCGACTCGATGGCGTGAAGTTCACGCCGCCAATCTATAATCACCAGCCGGTCGGCGTTTACCTTTTCGGAACAGTCGTGTTTACCGCCGATGTTAAACCGCATCTGCACATTTTTTTAAATCAAGACCCAAGGGAACTGAAGGACGGTCACGATTTCATCGCGCCGCAGCCGGTCATGGGCGCGGACTCCAAGTTTACCGGGCTGCATTTCCCGCCAGAAATCCCGGTCGCCGTGACAGGTTTGGCTGAAATCGCGTTGCGAATTGATGCGAAAGGGACATTGCAAGATATGCAAGTCACCGGAGAGGACCCGCCTTTGCTCGGATTTCGTGACGCAGCTCTTAATGACCTGGCGGCGGCGAAATTTATCCCCGCTTTTCGCAGCGGCGACCCGAGTGACAGCGAATCAATCCTGTCGTTTTGCTATAAGGCTGTGGTGATGGAAGGCGGCGAAGGAGAGTAACGCGCACCGCGTGCTCGACGATTCCTTTTTTCAGCGCGACCCGCTGACATGTGCGCGTGATTTGATCGGCACTCTACTCTTGTGGAGAAAATGCGCGGGCGTAGTTGTCGAAGTGGAAGCGTATCTGACTGAGAACGACGAAGCGTGCCACACTTTTTGGAAACCGAGCACGCGCGCCTTTGTGGAACGAAACAAACCGGGCGCCGCTTACATTTATCTGAACTACGGCGTGCACTGGATGTTGAACGTGCTCGTGAAAGGCGCACCGCGAACGGGGTTGATTTTGATCCGTGCCCTCGAGCCGCGAAAAGGCATCGCCCTCATGCGCAAACGTCGCGGCGTCGAAGAGTTGCGCCGGTTATGTTCCGGGCCGGGAAAATTGACGCAGGCGCTCGACATTACGATGCGCCATCATGAGCTCGATCTCTGTCGCGACGCGGACCGCTGCTTCGCGAGGCGGGAGAACACTCGCGTCGAAGTGGTGGCCGATGCGCGCATCGGCATCACGCGGTCCGCGGATCTTCCATGGCGATTTACCTTACGCGACAGTCCATTTGTTAGCCGACCGGTGAAGCTGTAGTTTCGGCGAATGTCTTCGGCAAAAAAGCGAGTGCTCCTCGGGATGAGCGGCGGCGTCGATTCCAGCGTCGCCGGTTATCTTTTGCGCGAGCGAGGCTACGAGGTTGTGGGCGTGACCATGAAGGTCTGGCCG
>JALZAX010000219.1 GCA_030948055.1 Verrucomicrobiota bacterium
GCTATCAGCGGGGCGCGGTGCAGGCGTTGCGCTTTCTCGCGACGACGCAGGAAGCGGATGGAAGCTGGCCGCAGAATATGTGGCTCCGGGGCGACCGTTATTGGTCCGGGAAACAAATGGACGAATGCGCTTTCCCCGTTTTGCTCACGAGCGTTGCATTGCGCGAAAAGCTGATCGATGAAGGCGAACTCAAGCGGCTTTGGCCGATGTTACGCAAAGCGCTCGGCTACATGCTCGAGAACGGTCCGGCGACGGAACAGGACCGGTGGGAAGAAGTGGGTGGCTATTCGCCTTACACGATCGCGACGGAAATCGCGGCGCTCTTGGAAGCGGCGGAGTTCACTCTTGAGTCAGAGCTAGCCGACACGCTGCGCGAAACGGCAGATGCTTGGAACGATCAGATCGAGCAGTTGACTTACGCGACAGGCACCGAGCTAGCGAAGCAGTGCGGCGTAGAAGGTTACTACGTTCGGATTTCTCCGGAAACGAAAGACGGTACTTCGCCAGTGGAAGGCAAGATCGAGCTGAAGAACATGAAGGAAACGACCTACGTTCCCGCCGCGAGCATTGTCTCGGTCGATGCGCTAGCGTTGGTGCGATTCGGTCTGCGGGCGGCGGACGATCCTCGAATTCTGAATACCCTGCGCGTGATCGATTCGTTGCTGAAAGTCGACACGCCGCACGGGCCCTGCTGGCATCGATACAATCGCGACGGTTACGGTGAACACGCCGACGGTTCGCCTTTCGATGGCACCGGAATCGGGCGCCCCTGGCCGCTGCTCACCGGGGAACGCGCGCATTACGAAATCGCTGCGGGCCGTATCGACGAAGCGCGCCGGTTGCTGAAAGCGATGGAGGCTTTCACCAGCGACGGCGGCATGATCCCGGAGCAAATCTGGGATCGGGACGACATTCCCGAGCGGGATTTATTTTTTGGTCATCCTTCCGGCTCGGGCATGCCGCTGGTCTGGGCCCACGCCGAATACATCAAGCTCGTGCGCTCGATTCGAGACGGAAAGGTCTTCGATATGCCGCCCGCGACGGCAAAACGTTATCTTTCGGATAAGTATGCGCGGCCTTGAGTCGACCATCCCAACTCCCGATCCGCTCGTTAGGCCACGAAAATACATCCATGAATACTTCTTTGCCTTCGGCTCTAACAAAGCGCACGCGCGATATCATCGTCATCGGTGCACCCATCGGTGGCGGCGCAGCCCTGGCGGAACTTGTCGCTTGCTTCCCACCCGATCTCGAGGCGTCCGTCTTCATCGTTCTGCAGGCCACAGAGACACGCCCGATCCTCCTGGCCGACGTGCTCAACGCCCCCGGCCGAATGCGCGCGACGGAGGCGACTGACGGCGAGGCGATCGCACCGCGACGCATTTATGTCGCGGCTGATGGCAAGCACCTCACCGTCGGCGGGGGCGCGATGCATCTCTCCGCCACTCGCGCGGAGGATAAGCATTGGCCGTCGATCGACCGGCTCTTCATCAGCGCCGCGGAGGAATATAAGGATCGCGTGATCGGCGCGCTGCTCTTGAATGCCCGGCGCGACGGCGCGCTCGGGCTGCACGCAATTCGGGAAGCAGGCGGCCGCACTGTGACGCATCGAAACGAACAGATGCTCGGCGAGCCGAAGCATCCAGATACCGGCGAAACGCTGGCTCATCATCACGTGGAACTCGCGGCGATCGCGCCATGCATCCTTGGTTACGTCAGGCCACTAAATCCCTAGGGCTCGACAGAATCGCGACCGGTGGTTAAGTTTCTCCCCGTTGCAATGGGGCGCATGTTCCGTCTCCCGCGAGGCCGTCGGCTTTCCTTTGCGCGATTGAGATGGAAACGCCGGCACAAGCCACGGAAGAAGCACTTCTTGAGCGCGAGATTACTTTCGCCGCACTGGCTGCGGTCGCGCCAGTCGGGCTGATGCGTTTCGATGCGAACGGTCGCTGCAATTATGTCAACGCTCGCTGGCAGGAATTAGCCGGTCTCACCATCGATGAAGCAATCGGCGATGGCTGGATGAACGCCATTCATCCTGACGATCGGAAAGCAATTCTCGATCGCTGGGCTCGCCTCCCGGACAGGGATGATCTCTTTCGCGAGGAATACCGCATTTGCCGGCCGGACGGCGTCATGCTTTGGGTGCTGGCCGAAGGCTGTGCGCTGCGCAATTACTCACGCGAAACCATCGGGTTTATCCGCACTGTTACCGACATCACGCGTCATCGGGAACTCGAGGCGGAGGCATCGAGTGCGCGGCAGGATCTGGAGAGGCGCGTCCGGGAACGGACCGCGGATTTGGAGGCGGAAATGGTCGAGCGGCAACGGCTCGAAAGGGAAGTTCTCGAAAGCAAGGAAAACGAGCAGCGTCGTTTCAGCAGAGACCTGCACGACGGGTTAGGTCAGTGCCTTACCGGTGTGCTTTTTCACACTCTCGCACTCGAGCGCGCCCTCCAGGGGCAGCAATCACCGCTCGCAGCGAACGCCACCAAGATCGCGGAGTTGGTCGACCAGGCCGTCAACCAGGCGCACGATCTTGCCCGAGGAATTTATCCGGTGCCCCTGCGGCCCGACGGTCTGATCAGTGCGCTCCAGGACCTCGTCCAGGCCATCAATGATTCACACCCGGTCGAGTGTTCGTTGCAGTCCGAAAAGCCCGTGCTCCTGGACGATTACGATGCGGCCATCCACCTTTATCGGATCGCACAGGAGGCGATCACGAACGCAATCAAGCATAGCCAGGGATCGCGCATCACCGTGCGCCTGCATCAGACCGAAGACTCGTTAGCTCTCGTGGTGAGCGACGACGGAGTGGGCTGGCGTGAGGCGCATCCGGCGAAAAGCGGCCGCGGTTTGGATATCATCAAACACCGCGCTCGACTCATTGGCGCAGCTGTTGAAGTAAAGGCGATACCTCAGCGCGGCACGACCGTGCAGTGCATCGTCGGAAAGAACGTGCTGGCCGGATTCACTCGATGAAAAAGAAATCCCCTGCCGCTGTTTTTCAGGTTCTCCTGGTGGACGACCACGCCGTGGTGCGCGATGGATTGACGCAGCTCATCCGCAGCGAACCGGACATGGACGTTTGTGGCGAAGCGGCCAGCGCGGAAGAAGCAATCACTGCGGTGACGCAGCTGCGGCCCCATCTTGCGATCGTCGATATCTCATTAGGCGGAGCCAACGGCATCGAGTTAATCAAGAACCTTAAGGCCGTGCGCCCATCGCTCTCGGTCCTCGTGCTCTCGATGCACGACGAATCGCACTACGCGGAGCGGGCGTTCCGCGCGGGTGCGAGCGGCTACGTGATGAAACGCGAGGCGCGCAACCGAATCATGGAAGCGATCCGCACCGTCCTCTCCGGTGGCGATTACGTGAGCGAACGCATGCAGAAAAGCATGGTGCACCGTTATCTGCACGGCGCGAACGGCGATACTTCACCGATCGATCAGCTGAGCGATCGCGAAGTGGAAGTGCTGACGCTGCTCGGAAAAGGTCTTAGCTCGCGGGAGATCTCCGAGCGACTGCACCTGAGTCAAAAAACGGTCGATAGCCACCGCACCCACTTAAAAGAAAAGCTCGGCCTAAAGGGCGCACCGGAGCTGGTGAAGTTCGCCTTCGAATGGGTCGCTTCGCAGGAAGTTTAACCACGGAGGCACGGAGGACACGGAGGAGGGCAGTAGGTCCTGAGCCTGCCTGCCTGCCTTACTCCCCATTCGTTTAATCTCCGTGCCCTCCGTGTCGCCGTGGTTTATTCCAGAGTTTAAAAAGCAGACCTCCGATCACCGCCGCGGCGGCGATGACCGCGAGGCCGGCGAGCAGCGAAGGACGCGCGGGGCTTGGCGTCACATAGGTTTTCTCGGGATAAGCGCCGGGCACACCGCGTTCGCCTTCGCGCAAGGCCATCTGCAGGACCTCGGATAAATGCAGTGGCACGCGGTCGGTTGTTTGCCGGACCTGTTCGCGACAACTAAATCCGTCGGCGATCAGGAGCGTCTCTTTGCTCGCTTCGCGCGCGGCGGGTAGCAGCACGCGTTCGCCGCAGGCGATCGAGATGTCGTAGTGCTCTTTCTCGAATCCGAATGCCCCGGCCATGCCGCAGCAACCGGTATCAGGCATTTCCCAATCCATTTCCATCTTGTCGAGGAGCGCGGTCTCGTCCTTCATTTTCATGAGCGATTTGTGATGGCAATGGCCGTGCACCAGCGCTTTGCGGTGCAGCTTCGGCACCTTGAAATCCGGGGCGCGTTTCTCCAAAAATTCGCTGAGGAGAAAGGAATTCTTCGCGAGGCGCTGCGCGTCCTGGTCGTTCGGGAAGAAGTTCAGCAGCTCGTCGCGGAAGACGGCAAGACAGCTCGGCTCCAGGCCGACGACGGGAATATCAGCCCGGATCTCTTCGCGCATGCCGACCAGAATCTGGCGAAGCCAACGCTGCGCCGTATCGAGCATTCCGTAATCGTAGAGCGGTCGCCCGCAGCAAAAATCCTTCATCGGTACGATGACGCGGAAGCCGGCCGCCTCCAGCACTTCCGTGGCAGCCTGCGCGGTCCGCGGGTGGAAATAGTTGTTAAAAGTGTCCGGCCAAAGAATCACCGGCGGCTTGCCTTCGTTTCGCGCGGCGCGTTTGCGGAACCAATCCTTGAAAGTGTACCTGGCGAACGCCGGCATGTGACGCTGCGGCGCGACTCCAATAATCAACTTCAACACGTCGCTGAAGATCGGCGCCTGCGTGAAGAAGTTCGCGACGCGCGGCATCAGCGACGCGAAGCGCGCGCCGATGTGGATCAATCCAAAAGCATAGGCGTAAATCGGTCGCAGCCGCCCCTTGTAATAATGCGCGAGGAACTCGGCTTTGTAGGTGGCCATGTCCACGTTCACCGGGCAATCGCCCTTGCAACCTTTGCAGGCGAGACAGAGATCGAGCGCGTCCTTCACGCTCTCGTCGCGCCAGCCGTTTTTGCCGATCACTTCGCCGCGCAACATCTCGAAAAGCAGGTGCGCGCGGCCGCGGGTCGCGTCCTTTTCTTCGCGC
>JALZAX010000220.1 GCA_030948055.1 Verrucomicrobiota bacterium
AAGGAGAAGAATGAGACTGATGTTTCGCATACGATTTGTTGATCAGGCGGTGACGAGCTCAGCTAATTTTTTTGGCGGTAGCAAGGTGCGGCGCGGGGCGAGTGGGAAATATTTCTGCATCCTAACGAGGAGATAAAAAATCTCCATGCGCCAGCGGATCGCGAAGGTGCTACCGACGTTGCCGCCGAGGACAGCGTTCACCGCCGGCGGAATTTGCAGGAGATCCTGCGGGTGCAGAAAAATCTCGATGAATTCCTTCGAGTACCAGGCCTCGACGAAACGCAAATACACATCCATGGCGCGGTTGATTGATTTCGCATAACGCTTGAAGAGCGCTCGCTTTCGCGTCGACCGTTCGAGCACTTCCTGCAAAATATCGGCGCACTGTTCCCCGCCGAGCACGGCCAGAAAAACGCCGCTGCTAAAAACCGGATCGATGAATCCCGCGGCGTCGCCCGCCAGCATCCAGCGCTCTCCGGTTAGTTGGGAACTGCGATAGGAAAAATCCGCGGCGACATTGACGGGACTGACGCGTTCGGCCGACTCCATCTGTTTCATCAGGACCGGCTGTTCGGCGATGGCGCGTTCGAGGAATTCTTCCGGACTTTGTTTTGCCGCTTTGAAGGTCGCGGCATCAAGGACCACACCGATGCTGGTGCGTGTTTCGGTCAAAGGAATGATCCAGAACCAGCGGTCAAGGGCGCGCACCATCTTTGTGAGAGTGCCGTCTCTGCCTTCCGGACGCACCACACCATCGTAGTGCGCGAAGACGGAAAATTTCTGCAGGTGGTTGTAATTTTTCTTCAGCTGGAACTTGGCGCCGATGACGGAATTCCGACCACTGGCGTCGATGACGTACTGCGCGCGGATCTTGCCGCCAGAAGTCGTTAGGCAAACCTCGTCGCGCTCGAACTCTATTTGATCGACCGATGTTTCTTCGCGAACTTCCGCGCCTTTCTCACTCGCATTGTCGAGGAGCACTTTGTCGAAGACTGCGCGCGTCACTTGATAGGAGCGATCCGTCTTCGAACGGAAACCGTCTTCAAAATAAAACTTCACGCTATCGTCGGCGCAGGCACTGCACATTTCGCCACCGAATTTTTCCATGAAGCCAGCGCGTTTAAACTTCTCGTGCAGCCCGAGCCGCGAAAACGCTTTCATGCTGAAAGGCAGAAGCGATTCGCCGATGTGAAAGCGCGGGAATTTGTCGCGCTCGAGAACGACTACGCGACGCCCGGCCTGCGCGAGCAACGCACCGGCGGTGCTGCCCGCGGGGCCACCACCGATGATCGCGACGTCGTAAAGCTCCTCCTGCATGCGGCGAGCAAGTTAGCAAAGATGTCTGAAAATGCACTTGGCGAGAGCGGGCGATTCCTGCTTCGCTGGCTGGATGCGCTCCCCTAGAAACTCCGCAGCGGCAGTTCGGCGAGAAAACGGGTCGGTCATTATTCTGATTTTGGTGGTCCTCGCGGCGCTCGGCGCGGGCTGGTATTTGCTCAGATCGTCGCGCGATAAAACCCAGAAGGGAGGCCGTGCTTTCGCCGACGAAGTGGCACAACGGGTGGTCTTGCAGCGGGACACGAAGTTTCTCGCGCGTGCGCTCTCGCAGAAAGCGCAGATGCAATACCCACCCTCATTCCAAATGCGGTTGATGGATTACGTGCGCGAACCGGGAGTGCCCAGCCCGCAATATAAAATGAAGGGAGAGGTCCTGTTCACCGATCAGTTTTTCGATCCGAACGGAACCTTTATTGCCGAGTTCGCTTATCCGACCGGCCCGGCATTTTTTGAGATACATATCTCGCATCCGGCGGCGCTCTGGCAAATCGACGACATTAACTGGACCTGGCAACGCCCGACCCCAACGCCCACTCCGACGCCCAGCGCGACTCCGACTCCAACTCCAACGCCGTCGCCCACGCCAGCAAAGAAAAAGCGACAGTAGAGCGCGAGAGACGGTTTCGGACGGGCCCACCTGTGGCTTTGATTGCCTAGCAAATATAATAATTATAAATAACTTGATAAACATGGATTCATTTGTGTTACACCAGAACAGAAATGAATCGTTATTTACTCCGCGTCGTACTCGCCAGCCTCACTTTCCTTTCGGTTGATTCCGCGCGTGCCATTGTCGTGCAGGACGTTGCAATCACGCCCGCCCAAGTCGCTTCGATCTCTGTGACCGGTTTTTACACCGGCAGCGCTCTCGCCGGGATCAACAAGCTAATAGTCGATGGCATCGCGATGAATGGCTTTTGCATCGATCCATTCCATTTTAGCCTCCCATCATCCAGCGGTTATCAGTATGTCGCGCTGGCTAGTGCACCGAAGTTACCAGGCACAATGGGGGCGGCGAAAGCCGACCAGATCAGTCGGATGTGGGCGATGGCGTATTCGCCGAGCATGACTGCATCGCAGGCCGCGGGCTTTCAGATCGCTATCTGGGAAATTATTGGCGGCTCGAACTTCAGTATTTTCGGCACTGATTATGGTGCAAGCGCCTTGCTGACAAGCCTGGCCAGCTTCCACGGGACTGGTGCCAGCCTTATTGGTTTGAGCGGTCCAGGTCAGGATTATGTGGTGCAGGAATTTCGGCGGACGACGGCTGTGCCGGAAAGCGGGACGACTGTCGTTCTCTTGTTCGCAGCAACCGCCGCCATCGTCGCGGTGGCGAAGCGCACTCGCTTCGCGCAGACGTAATTTTTTCGAAGTAGCGCCCTTCGCGCTTTCCATTTGTCCGGCCAGCGCTTCGGTCGAAGGTGAAGCGCCGTGAAAATAATCGACCGTCACATCACCCGCGAGTTGCTGGTGAATTTCTTTTTTGCGGTTGCGGTGCTCAGCCTCGTGCTGGTGCTGGGCAATATTTTCCGTCGCCTGCTGCCTTTGTTGGTTAATCACGATGTGCCCGTCGAGTTTCTCCTCACCTTCATCGCTTACGTCCTGCCGTTTTCGCTCATCTTCACTATTCCGTGGGGATTATTAACCGCCATCCTGCTCGTCTTCGGCCGACTCTCTGCGGAGAACGAACTGGTCGCGCTCCGCTCCAACGGCGTCAGCATTCCGCGCATCTGCATCCCGCTCGCGATCATCGCTGTTCTCAGCACAATCCTTTGCCTTTGGCTTAATGTGCAGGTCGCGCCGGCGGCGCAGTATAAAGTCCGGCGGACGATTTTTGATCTGGCCACGAGTAATCCAATGGCGCTTTTCGGGAGCGATCAGGTGATCGATCAATTTCCCGGACGCAAAATTTATGTCGGCAAAAAAGAGGGCAATAAACTCGAGAACATCATTGTCTTCGAAACGAATGAGCAATCGATGCCGATGCGCATCACTCACGCCCGCACCGGCACGCTCGAGGCCGATTTACCGAACCAGCGTATCCTCATGCATCTCTATAATGCGCGTTACCAACAGCGGGACGAAAACGATCCGCAAAATCTCCAACGCATGCGCGATGGAATTAGTATGGTGGAAGGCACGTTGCCGATCGGTTTGGAGGAACTTTACCAAAAAGAGAAACGTCGCACCGGCCGCTCGGCGCTTTCGCTCCAACAATTGCTCGAGCAACTGAACACCGGCGATAAAGATCAACAAAGCGCGAGCCGCACAGAAATTAGTAAACGGTTTTCTTTTCCATTTTCCTGCCTCGCCTTTGCGCTCATGGCGGTGCCGCTCGGCATCACCGCGCATCGTCGCGAAACATCGATGGGTTTTCTTATCAGCTTGCTGGTCGCTTTTGGTTATTTTCTTTTCGTCATCGCGGCCGATGCGTTGCGAGGCAAAGCGTACTTGCATCCGGAATATCTCGTTTGGTTTCCGAATCTTCTTTTCCTCGTTCTCGGAGTGTTTTTGTTTCGTCGTTTAGCCCGCCAATAGTAATGCGGGCGATAGCGTTGCAAAAGCGGGACGAAAAAATCCCGACGCTGGGACATTGCGCTCTGCGATGTTCTAAAACGCATCCGCTAAGCCCCTGCGTCTCAGGCGTTAGCAGTTGTCGATTAAGCTGGCACGGGCCGTGCAAAGCACACCGTCATGCTATCTCGAATCGCGCTTCTCCTCGCGCTCGCCACTTCGGTCGCGTTTGCCTCCTCCGAAGAAAATGTTCACCAGGACCTGGACATCAAGTCGGGTGGCAATCTCGTGGTCGATGTCGCCTTCGGCACGATCGACGTGGCCGGCGCGGCCAACGACAAAGTTTCCATCGACGCGCATCGCAAGATCGAAACGAGCGATGAAGCGAAAGAGAAACAATATCTCGCCGAAGTTCCGATTGTGATTACGAACGAGAACAACACCGTGACGGTGCGCGCGCGCCGGACGGAAAAGGATTCGTGGTCGTGGAATTGCAACGGCAACACCTCAATGGATGCGCGCTACACCATTCGCATCCCGAAAAATTTCAATCTCGATCTGAAAACGGGTGGAGGAATGATCACGGCCAATGACGTTGCCGGCACGTGCAAGATGTCCACCGGCGGCGGAAAGTTGCGGCTGGCGCAATTACGCGGTCCGCTCGAAGCGAAAACCAGCGGCGGCAGTATTCGGCTGACTGATTGTCAGGGCGCGCTAAACGTCAGCACGAGCGGCGGGGAGATTAAGGCGGAAACTGGCAGCGGGAGTCTTGATGCGCGCACGTCGGGCGGTTCGATTGTCGTGCGCAATTTTGGTGGCGATACGAGTGTGAAAACGAGCGGAGGTCAACTCACGCTCAAGAATGTTCGTGGAAAATTGAGCGGAAAAACTTCCGGTGGTTCAATCACCGCCGCGCTGGTTTCTCCTTTGGCAGGCGATGTCGACCTGGCCAGCTCGGCCGGAAGTATTTCACTCAGCGTTCCTGCTGATGCCGCGATGAATATCGACGCCTCCGCCAGCGTAGGCGCGGTCTCGACCGATCTTCCTTTCGTGGTGACGCGGGCGGAACGCGAACAACTTCGCGGCGCGCTCAATGGCGGCGGAAAATCCGTCATCCTGCGCTCGAGCGCGGGCAGCATTTCC
>JALZAX010000221.1 GCA_030948055.1 Verrucomicrobiota bacterium
TCCCAGAGCAGATAGAAAGCGGCCAGTCCCATGTAAACGTGGCGGCCGGTGACGTCGATCGCATGATCGTGATACCAGAGAGTCGAGCCGGGGGCGTTGTTCGGGTAGGTGTAAATCTTCGACGCGCCCGGTCCGATAAGATCTGTCGGCAAACCATCCGACTCCGACGGCGTATGTCCGCCGTGCAGATGAACGGAGGTGCTTTCCTGCAGATTGTTGAACTGCTGGACCACGACGCGGCGATTGCGCTTCGCGATGATCGTCGGTCCTGGAAACAAGCCGTTGTAGCCCCAGATCGTGGTCAATTTGCCGGGAATAATCTGCTTCTGTCCGACCTGCATCGTCAGGTTGTAATAGTCCGTCGTCGCATCGGATGAGGTCGGAGTAAGCACGGCGGGAATCGGCAGCGGAACGGCGAATGCAGTGACCGGCGGGCTCCCGGTTCCACCTGAGCCGCCGTATCCCCCGCCCGAGCCGCCATAGCTATCGTAGGCGCTCACGGTGGAGATGGCACCGAGGATAAGAAGGGAGGAAAAGAGGAGACGTCGGGGAGTATTCATAGTGGCAAACGACTGGCGGCAATGTCGGTTATCCGTAGGAAAGGGTGCGGCGGATGCTTCGAATCGTGCCATAGCACTCCCTCCGCGTCTACCCGGAAGCGGAGACGGGGAGATGCGCGCTACCGTGTGCCGCTACAACGCCAGACTTTCCTGCGTAGTCGAGGGAGTCGAGGGAGTCGCGGGCACCGCAGTAATTCCGCCGAACTTCTTCATCAGCTCATCGAGCTTCGCGACGTAGTAGTCGATGTTTTCATCACGGTTTTGCGGGTCGAAGTCGCTCGCTAGCTTGGCAGCTTCGTAAGCGGCAACCTTCTTTGGTGTGGCTTTGACATAGTAGCTGATTTGGTCGCCGGGTTTGTAGTTGCGACCACTTGTTATCGCGAGTTCGTAAGCGGCAGCACGGTTGCGGCCGCCGGTGCCGATCTTGGCGCGGTATTTGTCTAACGAGTCCTGGAGGGTGTCGGTCTTCATCAACATGTCGATCGGCATTTCGCCGCTGCGGATGCGTTTCTCGAATTGATCGCGCAAGCCAGGAATAGCTTCCGATTTGCCTTCCATGAGGAGCTTGATCATTTCCTCGAGGAAGACGCGCTGGAATTTCTCCAGGCCGCGCGACTTGAGCGCGCCGCCTTTGATGATGACATCGCCTTCCTTGGTTAGAAGCGCGTAGTTCTTGGCCTTGTAGCTGAACATGGCGTCGAATTGCTCGTCGAACTCGACTTCGATGCCTTGGGGTAGTTCTTTAGCTAGCGCGTCGCGCAGTTCGTCGGTTCTTGTATTAGCAGGCGGGACGAAGTAGATGCCGTCGGTATCTACTTCGATGACTTGCGCGCCTTGTGCCTTTAGCCAATCGATCATCTGCTTGAGCAGGTCCCGACCTATTTGAGTTACACGTGCGGCGGCGCCGAAATCGGCAAAGTGTCCTTGCCCGAAACCGAGGTACCCGTAGAAGCTGTTGATCAAAATCTTGAAGGTGTTTTGCAGCGCGTGGAAATGACGCTGCCGCGCCGCATCTTTCTCCGCGCGCATGCTGGCTTTCGCTTCCAGCCGGAAGGTGCGCAGGTCGGTCAACAGGTGACGGAAGATCTGGAGCTGGTCGGTTACCGGAAAGCAATCGAACTGCAACATGACCGAGGGATAAAGCGAGGCGATATCGCAATGCCATACGTTGCGCGCCACGCCGGTGAAGAAGATGTCGGTGTAACCTCCTTCGAAGCCGACCGGCATCGGTAGCTCGGGAATGCTGTGGCGCTGCCGCAGGTATTCGCGCAGGAAGAGAGCGTTGATGCGGGTGGCGTTGCCGCGCACGATCACGTCCTGGTAGTTGTAAGGGAAAATCTGCGCCTGGATGAAGTAGCTGGGACTTAGTAGCTCCGCGATAGCTCTAGTTTCTCGCACGGCGCAGATAGCCCTCTTCTTAAAGCGCTCACTACTCGTTAGGTACTCGCCCTGTAGCTCCTTGCCGGACAGGGAAGAAACGTCGGCGGAATCGCAGAAACCGAAATGCCGCGCAACATCAAGGCGTTCGAAGCCAGTCAGCGTGCGCATGCCGACGTCGTAGAACTGCGCGAGGATAAAAGTATCGACAAAATGCCGGCCATCGACGGCGAACTTCGGGTAATCGATTGTCTTCTCCGCGATCTGAAGTCGGGAAGGACGCGAGCGCAAGAATCCGCCACTCCTTCCCCAATCCAGTTTCGTCTTCACCTTGCGCGCGCGGGCGACCAGATAAGGCAAATCGAAACGAAAGAGATCGTGACCCTCGATCACATCCGGATCGCGTTCCTTGATCAGACTCGTTAGGCGCTTGATCGCGTCGTGTTCCGATTCCTCGGCTTTCGCCGGATCGACCATGATCAATTCTTCCCAACCAGAGTTATCCGAGAGCGCAACGCTGGCGATGGGATTCTGCGACGCTTCCGCGAGATCGCCTTCGCCGGAAGGCGATAGGACTTCCAGCTGCATGCGCTTCAATTCCTCCAGCGCCATTCCCTTGAACAAAGTGCGGCCGGCGTGCGTGAGATAATGCTGCACCGGGTCGCTCAGCGCGAAGAAAGTGCGCCCCGCTTTCTTCAATCCATTGCGCAGCGCGATCAATTGCTTCCAGCTGTCGGCAGTGATCAGCCAGTTGTATCTCAGATCCCCGCATAGTTTTTCAGCATTCGTTAGACCGAGATCCGCCACATCCGCATCGGCCCAAACAAATGGATGGAATGGCTCGATATCGACCGCGGTGCTTCCATCCTTCTCCCGCCGATAAATGCGCACCGTTCCCGTGTCGCCCATCTCGATGGCGACGATCCGCTCGGTCGGATCCGCGCCGAAGAGCAGCGTGTTTTCTTCGAAAGCCACGAAGCAGCTTTAGCAACTTCGCTCGCGATGACAACCGGCCTACGGATGCATCAAGCGGTAATTCAAGAAGACAATGGCGAGGGAGAGGACGAGTAGCAGCAGGCTGGGAAGCATTTTGAACAACGGGTTCTTCACGCGCAAATGGGTGAAAAACGCAGCCGCCATGAAGAGAGCGATGCCAGCGGCGCCGAGCATCGCGGCACGCGGCCGATCGATCCCAATGAGAAGCAGAATGGCGAAGCTGATTTTGAGGATCCCGACGAGATCGCGCAGCCAGTCCGGTAAGCGATACTGCTTAAACTCCTCGATGATGTTGGGGTAGCGCACGCCCCAAACAAAGAAAATCGACGCGGCCACAAAGGCTTGCAGGGCGATGGCTAATGGGTGCATGGCCCCCAGCGTAGGGATAGCGAACGGAATTGGCAATCATGTCCGTGTTCTAACGATCGTGCCTAGTCGCGTCTTATTGGGATGTGGAGCGACGGGATCGCAGGCGAACCACTCGCTCGCAATCGACAACACTGTGCTCCAAATTGTGCGCGACTAGCCGACTTAGTTAATCGCGCACAAGGTTC
The DNA here is from genome assembly GCA_030948055.1 of Verrucomicrobiota bacterium. Lineage (GTDB taxonomy): Bacteria > Verrucomicrobiota > Verrucomicrobiia > Chthoniobacterales > UBA10450 > JACCTI01. Next base: position 3,488 of record JALZAX010000221.1, read on the forward strand.
GGATCAAATCAAGGGTGCCTGCAACGCGCTTATTGAAGACCTGGTCCCTTCACTGCGATCAGCCGCCAAAAAACACGCGAAGGGCAGCACGGTGCCTCCGATGAGCTCTCCGGAATACCTGACGGTAACCGCCGTCGTAATATCCCTGGTGATAGTACGACTGCCGGTATCCGTAGTCCTCATTAGGAACGACGTAGTGGTGATCGTGATGCGCCCCGTAAGTGTTGCCGTATTCGTCTTGGTAGTAGTGATGGTGATCGTAGTGGACGACGTCAGCGTCATATCCGCGATCTACTGCTGTCACGCGGTCTTGGTAGTCGCACCCTTCATCATGGGCGCGCGCACTCGACGCCCCGAGCAACAACAGCCCGCTTAAACCTGCCGCCAGAACGGATGTTTTCATGCAATGTTTGACGGTATCGGCGGCATATTATTCGAGCTCTGTTAATTAAGAGCCGACTGGTTGGACTGAACCGCACGCGCGATCGCCAAGCTTCACCGCGAGCGAGGCGGTTCCCGAGTACACGCTATTAAACCTGAAAAAATTGAAGTCCGTCATGACGCTCGATTCGGCGTATAAGTTCCCGGCTCAACGAATCACTCCGCTACGAAGATCAAAAAATGGCGGCCGACCGGAGCGGGATATCCGGCATTTGCAAGGATGACAAAGAAGCCCTGCAAAAACGGCAACCGTGGGTGTAAGGTGCGCGCATGAACCGTCGCCTACTCCTCACGCTTGTCATGGGCCCCGCGCTCTCCTGCTTCGCGCAACAAACTCCGCAACAAATCGCCGACGCGGAATTGCCGTCGCTCCTTACCATCTACAAAGACCTGCACACGCATCCCGAATTATCGGGACACGAGGAACGCTCGGCAGGAATCGTCGCAAAGGAATTGAAGGCTCTCGGCTGCGATGTGACAGAGAAAGTCGGCAAATACGAGAAGGCGAACCTGCAATGCTTCGGCGTCATCGGAGTAATGAAGAATGGCGATGGACCGGTCGTGGCGGTGCGGACAGATCTCGATGCGTTGCCGGTGAAAGAAGACACCGGTCTGCCATATGCCAGCACAGTCACGACGAAGAATGACGCTGGCGATGAAGTCGGCGTGATGCACGCGTGCGGTCACGACATTCACATGTCCACGTTTATCGGCACCGCGCGCGCGCTCGCGAAGCTGAAGGACCAATGGCACGGCACGATCATCTTCATCGGTCAGCCGTCGGAGGAAGCGCTCGGCGGCGCGCGGGCGTTGTTGAAGGACGGGCTTTACACACGCTGGCCGAAACCCGCTTACGTCCTCGGCTTTCACGACAACGCGCAGCTCGAGATTAACCACATCGGCGTAACTGAGGGTTACACCTACGCGAACGTCGATTCAGTCGATGTGACAGTGCACGGCGTGGGTGGACACGGCGCATATCCGCATCGCACCAAAGATCCGATTGTCCTCTCAGCCGAGATTATCAATGCCTGGCAAACGATCGCTTCGCGCATCAATA
>JALZAX010000222.1 GCA_030948055.1 Verrucomicrobiota bacterium
AATCCCAAAAGACTTGGCGCGTTGATTTGGTTATTGGAGCTTGGGATTTTTTTGGGATTTGGAGCTTGGGGTTTGGGATTTTTTCATCATGCACCGCTTCTACATTCCGCCTAACGAGTGGAATCCCCACACGCTTCGCTTGAGCGAGACGGAAGTGCATCACGCCCGCAACGTTCTGCGCCTCGAGTCCGGCAGCAGAGTCGTCGTCTTCAATGGCCGCGGCCGCGAGATCACCGCCGAAATCCACTCGTTAGGCGCGCGCGAAGTCACACTGCGCAAATTGCACGAAAGCGCCACGCCCCCATTGCGCTGCCGCATCACGCTCGGCCAGGCCATTCCCAAAGGAAAGAACATGGACCTCATCGTGCAGAAAGCGGTCGAGATCGGCGCGGCCGAAATCGTCCCGATCATTTCCGACCGCACCATCGTCCGACTCGACGAATCCGACGCCGCGCAAAAACAAACCAAGTGGCAAACCATCGCTATCGAGGCCGCCAAGCAATGCGGACAAAATTGGCTGCCCGAAGTGCAAACGCCGCGCACCCTCGCGCAATTTTTCGCCAAACCGCCGCATTTCGATCTGCAGCTCATCGGCTCGCTCCAATCCGATGCGCTCCATCTAAAAAAAATTCTCGCCGATCACCCCGATCTTCCGAAGAGCGTCCTCATGCTCATCGGTCCGGAAGGCGATTTCACACCGGCGGAATTAAATCTCGCGCGCGCCAAGGGCTGTCAGCCGATCACGCTCGGCCCGATCATTCTCCGCGTCGAAACCGCGGCAATCTACTGTCTCAGCGTGCTCTCTTATGAGCTGCTCTAGGCGTCGCTGATTTCGGCCGATCTAATTCTCAAGGAGCGGACTTCTGGTTTTCAGCTCGGGAAAAGCCGAGAAGTCGCGATCAGTCGTCCAAAGTTCATGCACTCCATGGTGCAGGCAGATGGCGGCGATGCGTGCATCGTGAATGCGTGCACCGGAAATTTTCGCTCGCACGGCCAGTTCGCGCAATTGCTCGAAATGCGCACTGCTTTCGGCAAGAAATTGCAGATTGTTGCCCGCGCCCCATGCCTGCACCGCGGCGAACGCGACCGCGATCGGCGTGGGCCTTTTAAAAATGCGGGCGTTAGTAACTACCGCGATGAATTCGTGCACACACGGCCATGGGATGGCCCAGGAACCAGCCTGCCCGCGTAAAGAATGGAGCGCCGCTTTCGCGACCGAGTGATGAGGACTTTCCGGACGATGCGCGTAAATCAGGATATTAGTGTCCAGCGCGATCATGCTCCGCGCCCGCGATAGATTTCATCGCGCAAATCATTCCAGTTCCAGTCGGCGAATTCGTCCCGCAAACCATTTCCGCCGAAAGTTATCAGCGCCGGCAGTCTTTTAACTTTCTTCGCGCCCTTGCGCGCCAGGACGAGGCGCAACCCTTCCTCGGTCAAAGAACGAAAAGTAGTACCTTCCCGGCGGGCCGCCCGTTGCGTCCGCTCAAATAAATCATCCGCAATCTCAATCGTAGTTTTCATAAATATGCTTAGCCATATTATCCGAGCTGGCGGCCCATATCAAACCCTTTCCGACAGGAAGAAACTGGACTTGGGCAACCCAAAGTCGCCAGGCCGCCCTTGCGCTGCCGCATCACGCTCGGCCAGGCCATTCCCAAAGGAAAAAACATGGACTTGATCGTGCAGAAAGCGGTCGAGATCGGCGCGGCCGAGATTGTCCTGATCATTTCCGATCGCACCATCGTCCGTCTCGACGAAGCGGACGCCGCGCAAAAACAAACCAAGTGGCAAGCCATCGCTATCGAAGCCGCCAAGCAATGCGGACAAAACTGGCTGCCCGAAGTGCAAACGCCGCGCACCCTCGCGCAATTTTTCGCCAAACCGCCGCATTTCGATTTGCAGCTCATCGGTTCTCTGCAATCCGATGCGCGGCATTTGAAAAAAATTCTGGCCGATCACCCCGATCGTCCTAAGAACGTTCTCATGCTCATCGGCCCGGAAGGCGATTTCACGCCCGCGGAATTGAATCTCGCGCGTGCCAAGGGCTGTCAGCCGATCACGCTCGGTCCGATCATTCTCCGCGTCGAAAACCGCCGCGATTTATTGTCTAAGCATATTATCGTACGAGTTGCTGTGACTAAGGCGAAGGCGGGAGCGTCCTTTCCTATCAGTTGCTTTAATCGGACGTCGCGAAGAGGAATTTCCGTCACGAAAATGTGACAAAAATTTCTTTCGAAAAGCTCATAAAAGCGTTGACCGCTCTCCCGTCCGTCGCCAATGTGGGCACGTCCCTCTGAACATGTCCTTCTTGGAGAAACGTATGAAAAAATTACTAATTGGCGCTACAAGTATTTGGCTCCTGGTTTCCAGCTCCGCCTTTGCAGTGGACGGCACATGGAACATAGATGCGGCCGGAAATTGGAGTCTCGCCTCCAATTGGCTCAACAGCATCATCGCCGATGGCGCTGGGTCGACGGCGAATTTCACTTTCAACATTACCGCCAACAGAACGGTCACAATTGACACGGCTTCGAGAACTTTAGGGGTAGTCAATATTGGTGATGCAGATAACACTCATAACTACACGATCGCTGGAGGGTCGCTGATTTTCGATAACACCCCCAACTCTGCTCACGCGCAACTTAATGCGCTAAGCACTAGTCACGGTGATACAATCTCGGCTCCTGTTACTCTGAACAGCATCCTCGATATAACAAATTCTAGCGCGAGTATTCTTTTGCTCAGCGGCGTCGTCACCGGCACCAACGGAATGAACATCAACGCGGGAACGGGGATCGTGCGTTTCACCGGCAACAACGCCGCCACTTACTCTGGAGGGACAAATATCAACGCTGGCTCTGTTACGATGGGAACGAGCGGCAACGGGCTCGGAACAAATACGGTGAACTTGGGAGCAACTGGTGGCAGCAGTGTCAGCTTAACGACAACCGCCGCGCTAACCGTCCCTAACGCCATCGTCGTTGCCGCGCTCGGTGGCGGTAATACAGCAACTCTCGGTTCAAGCAGCGCTGCCGGCAGCGGAGGAACGAATTATTCCGGAACCATCACGCTGAACGGCACAGCACAATTGACGAGCGCGAGCACGGGTACAGGAACGGTAACCTTCTCAAATGCTATTTCAGGTGCGGGGGGACTCGTAAAAGTCGGCACCGGCCCGGTGACTCTTTCTGGCACGGGTAATAGCTTCGCCGGCGGGACCTTGATTAATGTCGGAACGCTTATTGTTACGAAGGATGGCGGTCTGGGAACTGGTAATGTTAGCCTGACCGCTTCCGGTGTGACGTTGACGCTGCAAAGCGGGGCGACAAACGACTATATTAACGACAACGCGAGCATTAGTATCGTGAACGGAGCCACGGCGAACCTCAACTATGCGTCGGCATCCACCGACATCGTGAACGGCATTATCCTCAATGGTGTCGCGCAGACAGTGCAAGGAACGTACGGCAGCTCAACAAGCGGAGCGATGTTCCAGTCTGCCTTCTTCAGCGGCACAGGGACACTGACTTTGATCCCTGAACCGGCTACCTATATGCTGATCGGCCTGGGCGCGCTGGTTTGCGCGCAGCAGTTCCGCCGCAAAAAGGCCTAACGAGTCTAAAAAAGTCTTTTTACGAACGCCTCTCCAATTCGGAGAGGCGTTTTGTTTTGACTCGTGTTGCAGCTGTGACACAGTAAGCGCATGGCGCATTCTGCTGTTGTTCACGCCCGCATTGATCCAATGACGAAAAAAGCGACCGAGAAAATACTCGACGTCCTGGGTATGACTCCGACCGAGGCAATCCGCCTTTTTTACCGCCAAATTGCTCTTCGAAAAGAATTCCCCCTAGAGCTGCATATTCCAAACAAGCTGACAACTTCCACTCTCTCCAAAAGCGATAAGGACCAGGGGATTGAACGATTCAGAAAAGTAGATGAGCTCTACGCGTCATGGGATAAATGAGGCTCAGCCAGACGGCGCAGTTCAAGAAGGACATCAAGAGACAAAGGCGCCGCGGCAAAGAGATCGATAAGATCAAAGTGGTGATCGAGCGTCTTCTCACCGGCAAGCCGCTTCCGCCAAACTACAAGGATCATCCGCTAACAGGCAACTGGATCGGCCGTCGCGACTGTCATGTCGAGTCTGATTGGATATTGATTTATCGAATCCTGGCCAATGAATTACGGCTGGAACGCACCGGTACACATTCCGATCTGTTTGGATAGCCGGCGTCATCGCCAGGCTGAAGCACCGAATGAAACTTCAAGCAGAGGTTTTTTCTTTCAAGAAGGCCTAACGAGTCTAACACGTCGTTTTTTGTTTTGTTATGTAGCCACGGCCCTGTGGGCCGTCTCATTGTGGCGGCCAACGCGGTTCAGTGAACGTGGAAAACACGTCGGGACGGCCCGCAGGGCCGTGGCTACAATGAGAAATGGCGCAACGAGCTTTTGGTGATAGACCGCCTCGCCTTGAGCGTGTTTTTCAAAGCAAAGCTTTCCCGACCTATTTCGTCACGTTTTGCACACATGTGCGAGAGCCCTGGCTGGCGAATGCAGGCGTGCATGAAGCGTTCGTGAAATTTGCCGAACGCGCCGCGGATGATTTCAATGTCGCTGTCGGACGCTACGTCATCATGCCCGATCACGTTCATCTCTTCGTTTGTGGCGGGCTAGAGTTCTCGTTAGGCAAATGGATCGGTGGTTTGAAACAGGCGCTGGCAAGAGGAGCCGGGAAACAAAAATCGCACGAGCAGATTTGGCAGGAAGGCTTTTTCGATCACATGCTGCGCAGCAATGAAAGCATGAGCCAGAAGTGGGATTACATCCGCGCAAACCCGGTGCGGGCAGGACTCGTTAGGCAAGCGGAGGAGTGGGCGTATCAAGGCGAGATTATCCCGATCGATCGCGCGTAATTGTAGCCACGGCCCTGTGGGCCGTCCCGTTATGTTATCCCGCGAAGCCGAACG
>JALZAX010000223.1 GCA_030948055.1 Verrucomicrobiota bacterium
ATGACCGCTGGGGCGTTATTGCTGTGGCGACAACGCGGAGCCGAGCCTCAGCGCCGAAAGAGCGAAGCTTTTACCTAACGAGTAGAGCCGATGCTAAACCATCGGACGAAAACGTCCGACCACTTCTTGCAAACGTCCACTGATTTGGCCTAACGAGCAGACTTCCGCGGCTTCCATCAGCGCCGGGAAACAGTTCTCGTTCGTTTCCGCGACGACAGCGAGTTTGTCGAGTGCTTGCTCGGCTTTGCGTGCATTCTTCGCTTTGAATTTTTTCAAACGATCGACTTGCAGCTGCTGCTTAGCGCGCGAAGTGCGAACGAGTTCGACTTCCGGCATTTCCTCCGCGCCGTTCCGATATTTATTCAGCGCGATTATCGGTCGCGTGCCGTCGTAGATTTGCTGCTCGTAACGATGCGCGGCGTTTTGGATCTGGCTCCGCTGATAGCGGTTCTCGACCGCGCCCATCACGCCGCCTAACGCCTCGATCTGGCGAAACTCATCGAGGATCGCTTTTTCCACCGCGCGCTCCACCGCCTTCATTCCCGGAGAACCGCTTAGCATATTCATGGTGTGTTTGAAGATGCCAGATTCGTCGAGGAGGATGGCTTGGCCGTGCGCGGAAAGGCGGATCCATTCTTCGCTCGGCGTCGTGAACGGCTCGTCCGCGCTGTTGGAATGACAGGAGTTCGTGCCGTTCATGTAGGCGAGCATAAGCTCGGCCGCAGTTCTCGTTAGGTTGTTTCGAAATTCCGCGGCGATCAGCGAACGTCCGCTCGTTTGCGTGTGGACTTTGAACATCTGCGCGCGCGCGCCTGCACCAAAGGCATCGCGCATTCCGATGGCCCAGATGCGTCGCGACACGCGGGTGAGTGCGATGTATTCCACGTCGAGACCGCAATCGAGAAAGAAGGAAAGGCGCGGGCCGAATTCGTCCACGGGAATTCCGCGATTCGCCATCATCTCAGCGTAGGCGAAACCATTCGAGAGCGTGTAAGCGGCCTGCTGCACCGGCGTCGAACCGGCTTCGCCGATGTGATAACCGCTAATCGAAACCGGATACCAACGCGGCATGTTGCGCGTAGTCCATTCCATCATGTCGCCGAGAAAACGCAGCGACGCTTCGACTGGAAAGATGGTTTCGTTCTGCGCCTGGACTTCTTTAAAAATGTCGGCCTGAATCGTGCCGCGAAGTTTCGGAACAACGCCCGGACCGAAGCGACGTTTCGCCGCGGCGATATACATCGCCATGATGATCGGAGCGGGTCCACTAATCGTCATCGATGCCGAAAAACTCGGCGCGCCCATATCGAAACCGGCGTAAAGGCGCTCCATATCTTCGACCGTGTCGACGGCCACACCGCCTTCGCCGATTTTTCCAAAAACGCCATCCGCATCGGAGTCGATGCCGTAAAGGGTCGGCCCGTCAAAGGCCGTGCTCAGTCTTTTTGAACGCTGATGCGCGCCGAGATAATGAAAACGTTTGTTGGTGTCATCCGGCAAACCCATCCCGGAAAACAACCGCGTCGGCTCCTCCGTTTCTTGTAACTTTACGACCGCAGTCTTGCCGTTTTTCCCATGGCCATTCTTCGCGTAGCTGCCGGTCTCGGCCGGTACTTCACGCAATGGCTCGAGATACATTTCTTTGTAAGCGCCGTTCAGATAAGGAAATTCCCCCGGCAATCCGTCGCCTAACAAATAACGCGCGATCTCACCCGGCTCGTCGATCTCGGGCAGCGCGAGGCGCGGCAATTCCAATCCGGTCGGTGCTTTGCCGACTTTGATGTTGCGCTTGAGCTCGTCCCAGCGGTCGAGCATTTGCCTGCCGAACCTCTTGTCGGTCCGCGCGCGCTTCACTTCATCGAGCACGTGCTGGTTATAAGTTTCTACCGCTTCAACAACGCGTCCTAGTTTGCTCATTTTCGTCCACCTTTCTTCGCTGGCTCACGCATCAGCAGATCGCACAATTTATCCACGCCGCGATCGCGATGACGTTTCGCCACGCTCGAAATCAACTTCTGCTCGCGCCCGCTTCCTTCAAGTCGCCGTTCGATTTCGTTCACCGCCGTTTTCGCGCGATCGAGATCGCTTTTATTCACGACCACGATGTCGGCCAGATCGAGCATGACAATTTTCTGCAACTGCAACCGCGCACCATAGTCCGGATTCATCACCAGCACGGTCTGATCGACGAGTTTGCTCTGAAACGGCATCGCTTCCTGGCCGGTGCCAACGGTCTCAATAATGACGTAATCGAAATCGCTTTGCGCGAGCAGACGCAGGCAATCTTCCGTGGCTGGCGACAAACCGCCCGATTGTCCGCGCGTTGCCATGCTACGCATGAAAACACGATCGTCCTGGGAATTGATCATGGTCGCGCGATCGCCCAGTAACGCGCCTTCGCCGACCACACTCGGGTCATGTGAAAGAATTGCGATCCGCGCTTTCGGCGCACGCTGCAGCAGACGCAAAATCAGTTCATCAATCAGTGTCGTCTTCCCCGCCCCACCGGGACCAGTAAAACCGATAACGCGGGTGCCTAACGACTTCTTCGCTTGGCTGCTCGCGGTTTTCTTCGGTCGCTTTCCGTTAGCGTAGCTATCCTCGATCTCGGTCAGCTTGCGCGCGAGATTCATCTCCGCCGATTTACCCGCCGCGCGTTTGCTCGCTTTGCCGTAACGGTTGCGAACCCATTCGGTCATGTCGGTTAAGGACGTGCCCGCGAAAAAAATCTTATCCACACCGCGACGTTGCATCACGCGCTGATCGTCGTGCGTTATCGTCCCACCACCGCCGCCGAAAACTTTGATGTCGCTCGCGCCGCGCTTTTTCAATTGCCTAACGACTTCGGCAAAAAACTCGACGTGCCCGCCGTTGTAACTGGAAATCCCGATCGCTCGCACATCTTCCTGGATGGCCGCGCGCACGATATCCTGCGCATAACGATGATAACCGAGATAGACGACCTCAATCCCGTGCCGGATAAACTCGAGGTTGATCGTGTTGATCGCGCTGTCATGCCCATCGCAAATCGGCACGGCGGTGAGAACACGAATCGGCCCTGGCATAAGCCGCAAAACTTAGCGGCTATCGCTTGTCGGGCAACGCGTTTCCAGCCTAACGTCGCGCATGACCGATCCTCTCGATTTTTCCGGCAAAGTGGTTCTCGTTACCGGCAGCTCGCGCGGGCTCGGCGCGGAAATGATCCAGGCTTTCGGCGCTCACGGCGCGCAGTGCGTCGTTAACTACATCGCCGATGAGAAAGGGCAGAACAAAGCGGACGCCGATTTGGTCGCCGGCAAACTTAAGGACCCGCTCGTGATCGAATGCGATGTGACCAATTCGGATCAAGCCGAAGCGATGATGAAACAAATCGGCGAGCGATTCGGGGGGCTGGACATCTTAATCAACAACTCCGGAATCATTCGGGACCGCACGATCAAGAAACTCACGCTGGAAGATTTCGAATCAGTCCTGCGCGTGAATCTCGCCGGCACATTCAATGTCACGCAAAAAGCCGCCGCCATTCTGCGCGCCGGCGGACGCATCATCAACATGTCGTCGGTCAGCGGGCAGATGGGACTTTTCGGCCAGGCAAATTATTCCTCGAGCAAAGCCGCGCTCATCGCGCTGACCAAGGTTTCCGCGCGCGAATTCGCGCGTCAGCAAATCACTGTCAATGCCATCGCGCCCGGCTTCATCGACGTCGGCATGAGCAAAGGCATGCCCGATGAAGTAACCGAGAATTTTAAGAAACAGATTCCGCTCGGCCGCCTAGGTGACGCGCGCGAAATCGTCGATGCCGCATTGTTCCTCGCTTCACCCATGGCGAGCTACATCACCGGTCACGTCCTCAACGTGAACGGCGGTTTCTATATGGGCTGAGAGATCCAGCGATGGCGTTCAGCGAACGGCCCAGGGAATTTGTCCGTGTTAAGTTAATAATTCTCGACATCATGTAATGTATATATAACATAATGTCATGTATAACAAACTTAGCATGTCCTTTCGAGAGAAGAGCGCGTGGATCACTCTGCTCCTCTTACTCGCGGTCTACGGGCCCTATTTCATCCACATCTCGCACCTTGCGCAGAATGGAGAACTCTCCCTGCCCGCACTTGTCAAAATATTCATTTCCGCTCTTTTTCTTCAGATCATCGTGGCGGTGATCGCGCACGTCGCGATTTCGATTGGCAGGCGCGTCGAAGCCAAAGACGAACGTGATCGGGCTATTGAAGCGAAGGCGTTTCGCAATGGCTATTTCGTTTTCATTTCGGCCATTAGTTGTGCCGCGATCGGAATTTTAATGCTTTCGCCGTTTCCAGAACCGGCGGCTAACAGCGGCTGGCTCAGCGGCGCGGGAATCAGCCAAATCCTACTGCTCTGCATGGTTCTGGCCGAGATCACGAAATATGGAACCCACGTCGTCTGCTATCGCCGCGGAGCTTGAGGTATGGCTACCGCCCCAATCCGCAACAATATTCGTCGTCTGCGTTTCGACGCCGACGAAATGACGCAGCAAGCTCTGGCGGAGCAGGCCGGCGTTACCCGTCAGACGATCATCGCGATCGAGTCGGGAAAATATTCGCCGTCCCTCGAGCTCGCCTTTCGCATCGCGGCCGCGTTCAGTCAGCCCCTCGAAGCGGTCTTCCAATTCGATCCGCCGAAGCGGGTCAAAGCAAAAGGCCGAGGCTAATCGCGACCCCAGATCATCGCGGCAGCAGTCGTTAGGCTGCCACCCATGTTGAAGGTCAGGAATTTTTTGCAGTTCTCGATCTGCCGCGCGCCTGCTTGGGCAGTTAGCTGCTGATAGCCTTCGACAACTTGACGCACACCGGTCGCGCCGACCGGATGGCCGTCGCCGATCAGGCCACCTCCGGCGTTGACCGGAATCTCGAAGTCGAATTTGCCGCTGACCTTTTCATTGCGCACTTGCGGCAAGGCAGTCGCGCCACTC
>JALZAX010000224.1 GCA_030948055.1 Verrucomicrobiota bacterium
CGCCTTCGCGAATGCGAGGCAGTAACTCATTCCAGAAATCATCGTCGCAAGCCGTGATCATTTACGGGAAAACCCGACGCAAATCTATCTCAGGCGCGCTGGGGCAAGACAAGCAAAGTTGAATGGAGCAAATTGCGGACGGTCATGGAAACGCAGCGACGCGCGATCATTCATCTGGATATGGATTGCTTCTATGCCGCGATTGAGGTGCGTGATCAGCCGGCCTTGCGCGGCAAACCAGTGGGTGTGGGCGGGGCGCGCGATCGTCGCGGTGTCTTGACGACGTGTAATTATGAAGCGCGAAAATTCGGAGTGCGTTCGGCCATGCCTACTTTCATGGCGCTGCAACGTTGCCCAAACCTCATCATCCTGCCGACCCGCTTTGATGTTTATCGACGCGAGTCGGCCATCATTCGCGAGATCTTGCATCGCTTCTCTTTGCTGGTCGAACCGCTCTCGCTTGATGAAGCATATCTCGATGTTTCCGATCACCCGGGCGCGCCGGCTGCGCTCGCACAGGTGATTCGTGATCTGATTTTTCGGAAAACGAAACTGACCGCATCGGCTGGTATCGGGCCTAACAAGTTGATCGCAAAAATTGCGAGCGACATGAAGAAGCCGAATGGACAATTGGAAGTGAAGCAGGAAGCGGTGGCAGAATTCATGGCCGATCTGCCGGTACGGAAACTCTGGGGCATCGGCGCGGTGACGGAACAGAAATTGGACTCGTTAGGCGTGAAGAACTGCGCGCAGCTGCAGCGTTTCTCGCGCGCCGAGCTTTGCGAACATTTCGGAAAATTCGGACTCGAACTTTACGATCAATCTCGCGGAATCGATCGGCGTCCGGTCGAACCGCATCGCGAACGCAAATCGCTCAGCAACGAAGAAACTTTTTCGCGCGATCTCGAAACACTCGAACAATGCGAAGAAGAGTTGCCCGCCTTGTTTGAGGAGCTCGCCGCCGAGTTGGCGCAAAAAGGCGCCGTGCGTGCGGTGACCAAAGTCTTCGTAAAATTGAAATTTAGCGATTTCACTCGCACTACGATTGAGCGCGCCGGTCTCACCGTTTCGCTCGACAGTTTCATTACGCTTTTGCGCGAAGGCTTCGCGCGCACCGGCAAACCTGTGCGATTAATCGGCGTTGGTGTTCGTTTCGCGGAAACTGAAACAGCCGACGCGCAGGTCGCCTTGCTGTAGGTTTCCGCCGTGGAAGCGAATCTTTTCTCGCCGCTGGTCTTGCGCGACGTGCAATTGAAGAATCGCATCGGCGTTTCGCCGATGTGCGAATATTCGAGCGTCGATGGTTTCGCGAACGATTGGCATCTCGTGCATCTCGGCAGTCGCGCGGTCGGCGGCGCGGCGCTCGTCCTGACCGAAGCGACCGCAGTCACGGCGGATGGTCGAATCAGTCCCCAAGACCTGGGGATTTGGAAAGACGAACATATCGAAATGCTCGCGCGCATTTTTCGTTTCATCGAAGCGCAAGGGGCGGTGCCCGGAATGCAGCTCGCGCACGCAGGACGAAAAGCGAGCACATCGCCGCCGTGGGAAGGCGGCAAACCGGTCAGCGAAGACAATGGCGGCTGGCGGCCGATTCATGCGCCGAGCGCGCTGCCTTTCGATGAAGGCAGCATTCGTCCGCGCGAGATGACTCTGGACGACATCGGCGAAGTCGTGCGCGCCTTTGCGGACGCAGCGGTGCGCGCGCAGAAGGCCGGGGCGAAAGTGATCGAGTTGCACGCCGCGCATGGATATATGCTGCACGAATTTCTTTCGCCTTTGAGCAATCATCGTTCGGACAATTACGGAGGCTCGTTTGAGAATCGAATTCGCCTAACGAGAGATACGGTCGAGGCCGTGCGACGCGTCTGGCCGGAACGTCTGCCGCTTTTCGTTCGCATTTCCGCCACTGATTGGATCGACGGCGGCTGGGATGTAGAGCAATCAGTCGAACTGGCGAAAGTGCTAAAACCGCTTGGCGTGGATTTGATTGATTGCTCAACCGGGGGCGCAGCGCCCGGCGCGAAAATTCCACTCGGGCCCGGTTATCAGGTGCCGTTTTCTGAACGTATTCGGCGCGAAGCAGAAATCGCGACCGCCGCGGTCGGGTTAATCACCGACGCGAAGCAGGCGAATGAAATTATCGCAAACGGTCGCGCGGATCTTATCTTTCTCGCACGTCAATTTCTGCGCGATCCATATTGGCCACTGCACGCGGCCAGAGAACTCGGCGCAGAAGTCCAGGCGCCAGTTCAATATGGCCGTGCCTTTAACCGTGGTTAAAACAACGTGCGCGTTTGCGGTCTGGAGAGCGCACGCTTGGAGCGTGCTGGTTTCGGCATTTTGCCGAAACGAACTTTTGTAGACAAAATCAGTCCGATGAATGTCGCCGACGAAAGTTCGTCTCCGCAAAATGCGGAGACCAACACGCCACAGGCGTGCGCTCCCCAGACCGCGGCGCGATCTGCCCGCGATGAAATCTGGCCAGTGATTCTTTTTTACAAATACGTGGAGATCGCAGCGCCGGAGTCTTTCGCGGCCGCGCAACGTTCGCTCTGCCACTCGTTAGGCTTGAAAGGTCGCGTGCTGATCGCGAGCGAAGGAATCAACGGAACGCTCGCGGGCGCGGCGGATGCGATTCAGCAATACGTCCACACGTTGCACGCCGACGAACGCTTCGCGGATGTGGCGATCAAATATAGCGACGGCGATGCGAATACTTTTCCGAAGCTGGTGGTGAAAATGCGCGCGGAGATCGTCACGCTCGGTGCCGGGCCGTTGACGCCTGATTGCGACAACCACCTCTCGCCCGCGGCGTGGAAACGAATGATGGAAGAAGATCCGGACGCGGTGCCGCTCGATATTCGAAATCGTTTTGAATCCGATGCCGGCAGATTCGAAGGCGCGGTTCTATGTGAAATCGAAAACTTCCGCGACCTGCCCGCTTACGTGGATCGATTGGAAGCGCTGAAGAACAAGAAGGTGCTGATGTATTGCACGGGCGGAATCCGCTGTGAAAAAGCATCAGCACTTCTGCGCAGCCGCGGATTCAAAAACGTTTTCCAACTGCATGGGGGCATCGTGACTTATCAGGAGCAATTTGGGAACGAACACTGGCAGGGCGAGTGTTTCGTTTTCGATCAGCGCATGACGGTGCGAGTGGAGGAAAGGTTGAAACAAATCGGCCGCTGCGCGCACACCAATCGCCTAACGAGTCGTTTTGTGAATTGTCTGCACGATCCGTGTCACAAACTCTTCCTGCTTTCCGACGAAGCGGAAGCGGAGAGCGCGGACAACCGGCTTTGCCCGGAATGCCGTGCGCTTGGCCTAACGAGTGATACGGCGGAATGTCCGCGCCACTAGTTCTTCGGCGGGATCCAATTCGGCGCGCGTTTTTCCAGGAAAGCGGCGACGCCTTCTTTTCTTTCGTCGGATTCCCGCGCCTGCATGTGATGAGCGAGTGAACGCTCGATGTCTTCTTTCACCGAGGTGGACCAAAGTTCTTCCAGCAGACGTTTCGAATTAGCCAGTGCACCCGGCGCATTTTGCAGAATCGACGCAACCATCTTCTGCACTTCGGCATCTAACTCATCGGGCTCAACCACGCGATTGATCAGGCCGATCTCGAGCGCTCGCTCGGCGCTGATCAATTCGGAAGTGAGCAGGAGCTCGCGAATATCGCGCTCGCGCAGTTGTCGGCGCAGAAACGTCATGACCAAACCCGCGACCAGACCGCGTTTCGCTTCCGGATAACCGAATTTCGTGCGACGAGCGGCGATGGCAAAATCGCAGGCCGACATGATGCCCGCGCCGCCGGCGATCGCGGCGCCGTGCACCGCTGCGATTGTGATCAGCCGCGTCTGACTGATGGCGAGCAACATCTTCGCGATCGATCCGGCCGACTCGTGCGCCTTCTCGGGCTGATTGACCTCTTCCAGATCCAGGCCGGCGCAGAATGCCTGACCCGCTCCGCGCAAGATGAGGATTCGCTGTGTTTCATCTGCGCTCGCCGCATCGACCGCAGCGGTGAGATCGATCATCAATTCGATTGTGAGCGCATTGCGTCGTTCGGGACGATTTAGCGTCACGACGGTGGTGTGGGCAGATTGTTTTTCGACGAGAACGACAGGCATGCTCTAGTTTGTTCCTCGGCAAAATGGAATCCGTCAAGCTCATCGAATGTCCGCGCGACGCGTGGCAGGGACTTCCGCGCCAAATTCCGACTGAGCGGAAGGTGAAATATCTGCGCGCGTTGATCGCGGCGGGCTTTCGTCACATCGACGCCGTCAGTTTCGTTTCGCCGAAAGCTATTCCGCAGATGGCCGACAGCGAAGAAGTGCTCGCGCAACTCGACGTGCCTAACGAGTGCGAGGTCATCGGCATCGTCGTGAATGAAAAAGGCGCGGAGCGCGCGATCGCCACCGGCAAGGTCACTACGCTCGGTTTCCCCTACTCCATCTCAGAGACGTTCCTGAAAAGAAATCAGAACCAAACGTGCGCAGAGAACGAAGCTGTTTTGCAACAAATCGCCGCGCGCGCGGGTGAAGCGAAGTTGCAGATGGTCGTTTACATTTCCATGGCGTTTGGAAATCCCTACGGCGACCCTTGGGGCGAAGAAAAAATCGTCGAAGCCGCAGAGAAAATAACTGCGCTGGGAATTCGTTCGATTTCCCTGGCCGACACAGTCGGCGCGGCCACCCCGGAGTTGATTCGCCGTGTGGTAGCTACCGCGAAGTGTGATGGCGATCGATGTGATGTCGGCGTGCATCTGCACAGCACACACGCCGACGCCGTGCCGAAAATCCTCGCGGCCTACGATGCCGGTTGCCGGCGCTTTGATAGCGCGATCGGTGGACTGGGCGGTTGTCCTTTCGCGCAAGACGATCTGATCGGAAACATCCCAACCGAAGAAGTTCTGCGCGCGCTGGCGCAACGCGGTGTT
>JALZAX010000225.1 GCA_030948055.1 Verrucomicrobiota bacterium
TGTCAGGACAGGATTTGTCCTTGCGGAAACGAATGTGTTTTGACCAGTAGCGTCATGTGGGACTTGATCGTTGGTGAAGAAAATCTTTTCTTCGCCGCTGCTCTCGACTTCAATCTGCACCTCGGCCGGCCGCGTGACGTGCTTTGTTCGCAACATGTCAGCGACGCGCGAACTGATGGTTCGATTTTCAAAAAGCAACACTACTCCAACGATCGCAAGAATCGCCAGCGCGGCCGCGATGGCGAGCGAAGACCAACGCGCATCCGACCAAAAACTTCCTGCCTCCGAGAGCGGCATGATGTTGCGCGGTTTCGCTTCACGCAGTTCGGCGCGGAATTCATCGCGCAACGTCGCGGCCATTTCGCGCGTCTGCTCTACTTGGGCGCGCGCTTCAGGAGATTCCGCCATCGCTTTTTCCATTTGCGCCGCTTCCTGGGCGGAAAGTTCGCCCAATACATAGGCAGTAATTTTTGGATCGTCGGGATTTGCTTTCATGCGAGAGGTCGGGGTCGGACCGTTATGAAGTCTTGCGAGACCTTCGCATAACGTTCGCGGAGATTTTTCAGTGCGGTGTGAATCAGCACGCCAACATTGCTCACAGAGAGCTTAGTGATTTCGCTGATCTCGGCGTAGCTCAAGTCGTTTTGAAATTTCAATTGCAACACTTCCTGCTGGCGAAGCGGGAGCGTCTCAACGATTCGCAGCAAGAATGAGCGCGCCTCCTTTTGCTCTAACTGCTCGTTAGGCAACGCTTCTTCTCCTGGTCGTTCCGAGAAAGGCTCATTCCCCAGATACAAGAGACGTCTTTCTTTGCGACAAACATTGAGAGCGCGATTGTGACAAACCGTGAACAGCCATTTCGCCGGAGCGTCATCCTGTTCTTGACGCGAAGACCGCTGCAATTGCACGAAAGTTTCCTGGACCACATCGCGCGCGCGCTCACGGTCTCCGATAATCCGCGTTGCATATTGCAGAAGCGGCAGCTCGAAACGCCGCACGATCTGGGCGATGTCTGGCACACTTGGTTTCGGCGTTACATCCATCTTCGGTTCTGTTGGCAACAGGACCGCGCCGATTATGCAATTAGTAGGATGCACCTGTCAGCGTGAACGTGATCGGCGCTCGAACCGCGGCGACCGTGCCGGGCTTAAAACGCCAACGCCGGAATCCAGAGACTGCCGCATTATCCAAAATTGCGTTCCCAGTCGTTTGCGCAATTTGCACACTCGTCACCGCCCCGCTCCCGCGATCGATCGACAACAGCGCCACGCCCGATCCGGTCAATTTTTGTCGACGTGCTTCGTAGGGGTATTCCGGTCGCGGCGCGACCAAAGCCAGAACCTTCGCCGCGCCCAGATTCGCCGGACCGGAAAAACTTTGCGTTGTTTGCCTAACGAGAGGTTGCGTCCGCTCGACGTGTTGCCGAATGGGAGGCGGCGTTACATTGTCTTCGACAACCGGTGTTTCCTGATTCGTTAACGGTGGCGGCTCCGGCACCGGCTCTACAGGATCGGGCGGCGGCTCGGCTGTAGGGGGCATGAATTCCAAAGTTATCCCTTTGTCCTGGTCGGTCGTCATCGGCGTCGGCGCGATTGGCTCGCGTTCCGCCAAAGCGACCGCGCCGAGATGAATTGCCGCCGCGCCGATGAAGCAAAGCCAGATCCGCCAGTGGCCGGTTTGTTTGTAAAGTAATGCTGACATCGTGTGACCTCCTGAAAGTCAGACACGGCAGCGTGCAATTTCTTAGGAAGTGAATTGCGGAGACCGTCCTGGCGCCGGCAGGCAAAAAGTCCGCCGCGCGGGTTCCGATTGGAGTTGTTCGGGCGAATACCAACCTAACAAGACGTCCTTATCCAGTAGATCGGAATTTTGCCTGATGAAATCATCCCAGTATGGGCAGGACGTTTTTGCGCGCCGTTCCGCAATTAGCGCGAGAAACGCGACGGTAATCGTCTCATGATAAAGCTGCGGGCGCGCCACCTTGCGCGTGAGATGTCGAAGACCGCGGGCAAATCGCGTCACTGTTTCGCCGAAGGGATGCGCGCATAGCATTTCAAAACCGAGTCGTACGTGCTCGTGATGAGAAAACTTCGCGGGGTCGATTTCTCCCGCCTCGAAAGCGCGTAACTCCTCCTCCACATCAACCCTGCTCGGCGTCATTTGTCTTCCACCAATTTGTGACTGTCGCTCGCGGTTAGGGTTAGGCCGTAAACCGAACGTAAGCGTTTCACCTGCGCGAGGGTTTCGGGACTGAAAGGCGCCTTTCCTTCCACGGCATGCAAGACGATGCCCTCGAGCAAATCGCCTAACGAGAGATCGAGATACTCCGCTAGTCCTTTCAGGACTTTCACGAGTGTCTTCTCCATGCGCGCCCCGACCTGCACCCGCTGAATGCGTTTGCTCCCGGCCGCTTTTGTTTTCATGTGATAATGTTACAATGGTAACAAGCGGCGCGCAACTTTCTGTTTGCCATTACACGATCGAGTTTCAAAGTCCGCCGGTGGATTTGAAGAGTTATCTTCTGCGTCGACAAAAGCAGATTGACCGCGCCTTGCAACGCTACCTTCCGCGCGAAACGGCGCGACCGGCGACCATTCATCGCGCCATGCGTTACAGTCTTTTCGCCGGCGGGAAACGTCTGCGCCCCATTCTTTGCCTCGCCGCGGCCGAAGCCTGCGGTGGAAAAATTGCGCCCGCACTTCCCCTCGCCTGCGCGGTCGAATGCATCCACACCTACTCTCTAGTTCACGACGATTTGCCGAGCATGGACAACGATGATTTGCGTCGTGGTCGTCCCACTTCGCACAAGGTTTTCGGTGAAGGTGTTGCTGTTCTCGCCGGCGATGCTCTCCTGACGGTCGCATTCGAAATCGCCACTCGCGCAGAGCCTACACGCCGTTACGCGTTGCGCGACATGCTGCACGATCTCGCGATTGCGGCCGGCAGTCGCAAGTTGATCGCCGGGCAAGTAGCCGACTTGGAAGGCGAAGGGAAAAAAATCGATCGCGCGGGCTTGCGCTACATTCACGAAAACAAAACCGCGGCCATGCTCGCTGTTTCCGTCCGCCTCGGCGCTATGAGCGCGAATGCATCAACTAAACAGCTGGATGCGATCACCGAATTCGGTCACTCGTTAGGCCTGGCCTTCCAGGTGATCGACGACATTCTCGATGTCACCCAGACTTCTGAGAAACTCGGCAAGAGCGCGGGCAAAGATGTGGCCGCGCAAAAAGCAACATATCCATCAGTGCTCGGCTTGGAGGCATCGCGAGCGGAAGCGAAGCGCCTGACGAATCGTGCCCACAAAGCGATCGCACCTTTCGGCAAAGAAGGTGAAGCCTTGCGTGCACTAGCGAACTATCTCCTCGAGCGCGACTATTAATTCTGGGGAGCGCACGCTTTTAGCGTGCTGGCGATGGCATTCTGCCGTCGCGAACTTTGGTGGCGCGGAAAAAACGGAAGTTCGTCGCCGCAGAATGCGGCGACCGGCACGCTGCAAGCGTGCGCTCCCCGGAGTTGCTCATCACGCCAGCGCGAGATTCGGATCGATCTCTTCGGTCACGTCAGACTTCAAGCCTATTTGAAATCGCAGCATCGCTGCGAAAGCGATCATGGCAGCGTTATCTGTCGTTAGGGCATTCGGCGCGGAAAGAAATCGCAAACCAGACCGCTCGCATGCCGCATTCATTTGTTTTCGCAGCTCGGCGTTGCAACTGACTCCGCCGCTCAATGTGATCACCGAAACGCGTTGCATTTTCGCGGCGGCGATTGTTTTCCGCACCAACGTATCGATCACGGCCAGCTGAAACGATGCACAGATATCTGCGAGCAACTGTTCGTTAGGCAAACTCAGCTTGGCTAGTGTGTATCGCACTGCCGTCTTTAATCCGCTGAAGCTGAAATTGTCATCGCCGGAATCGAGCATGCTCCGCGGAAACTCGAAACGTTTCGGATCACCCCCCCGCGCATGCGCCTCAATTTCCGGTCCTCCGGGATAACCGAGCCCGAGCATCTTCGCCACTTTATCGAATGCTTCGCCTGCGGCATCATCGACCGTGCGACCCAGCACACGATATTTTCCGACGCCTTTCACTTCGACGAGCAAGGTGTGACCGCCGCTCACGACTAACGAGACGTTGCGCTCGATCTCGCATGACGAATCAAAAAACGGCGAGAGCAAATGTCCCTCCAGATGATTGATCGCCAGATAAGGTTTTCGTAAACCGATCGATAATCCTTTCGCGATTGAAGCGCCGATCATGAGCGAGGTGGCCAGGCCCGGTCCGCTCGTGGCGGAGAAGCAGTCAATCTCGCCTAACGAGACCTTGGCACTGCGCACGGCCGACTCCAGCAATCGCGGCGCATGCAAAAGATGATTGCGTGACGCCACTTCCGGAACGACGCCGCCGTATTTTTGGTGCAGCAAAGTCTGCGAGGCAATTTCGCTCGCGAGCAATTCACGCCCGCGCATAATCGCGACCGCGGTTTCGTCGCACGAAGTCTCCAGCGCGAGGAGAAGGGCTTTCAGAATTACTTCTTTACCGCCTCGACCTTCGGGCCGGTTTCCTGCGCGTAGATCATCACGCCCTTGAGCGCATCGATCGCGCGCAACATCTGCGGGTCTTTCTTGATCGTGTTCTTTTCCTCTTCCGCGCTCAGGCTGTCGTTATTGCGCGCAGTAAAAATTAGCCGTTCCTGTTCGGCGGAAAGGGGCACCTTAATGTTCGGCGCCACGCCGTTGCCATGAATGACCTGTTTACTCGGCGTGTAATACTTTGCCGTGGTAAAACGCAACGCCGATCCATCCGGCAATTGCATCACGTTTTGCACGGAACCTTTTCCAAACGTCGTCTCGCCCACGATGATGGCGCGCTTCAGATCCTTCAACGCGCCCGCGACAATTTCGGCACCGCTCGCGCTGCCTTCATTCACCAACACCG
>JALZAX010000226.1 GCA_030948055.1 Verrucomicrobiota bacterium
TACGTCGCCGTCGTCACAGACTACAATAGACGAATGCGCTAACTGGTGTGAACGGGCGGATGACTTAGAGAGCAGCTCCGGGTCTTACTCCTGCATCCAATCGCCTCGTCAGTTCGCGCTAACAGTTTTATTCTAGGAAAAAAGTGCGCTCAGGCCGCTCTTTCTCGGTTTAGTCTGACCCCGCGCTGAGCCTCTCCGCAGGTTCCTCGCATCTTTTTTTTTGCGGATCGCGCATCCAATCGCCGGCGGCGTGCGGACTACTCAGCCGATGCCCCTTGCCCTTTCGAGAAAAACTTCGCTCGCAGTCTTGTTTCTGACGCTCGGCGTTTTTGTAGCTCTTCTTGTTCTGCGCAATCTCGATTCCAGAAAGCCATCGGCGGCGGTGCATACGGTTCGCGCCGAACCCCAAAAGCCGATCGAGCCGCTGCAAATTGTTCTCACGCCTTTGCCCGGTGACGGCGAACTGGACAAAGAAATTCGCCGGTTACAAGCGAAGGTGAAAGTGGAAACGAACCGCAATAATTTCCTCGAGCGACTTGGTTGGGCTTTCGTCGCCAAGGCGCGGACCAGCAGCGATCCGGGCTTCTATAATTTGGCCGAGCAGGCCGCGCGCGTGATTAACGAAGCGGCGCCGGAAGATACAGGAGCGCTTCTTTTGCTCGGACATGTGAGCGACGCGCAACATCGATTCGCCGAAACGGAGCAAATCGCCCGCCGTCTCATTGCGCAGCGGGAATTTGTTTTTGATTACGCGCTCCTTGGCGACGCCTTGATGGAACAGGGAAAACTTTCCGAAGCAGTCGGCGCCTACCAAAAAATGATCGATCTCAAACCTTGTCTGCAAACTTATAGCCGCGTCTCGCATATGCGCTGGTTAAAAGGCGATCTCACGGGCGCGATCGCTGTCGCGCGTTTGGCGGTGAGCGCTAGCAGTCCGCGCGAACCGGAACCGACGGCGTGGGCTTACACGCGTCTCGCTTTCTACCAGCTTGAGACCGGAGAAACGGAACAGGCGATGCGGAATTCCGATCTCGCGCTGCAAGCATCGCCGGATTATGCGCCGGCCTTGCTCATGCGCGGACGAATTCTCTTAGCGCGGAGCGATATTGTTGCTGCGATCGCGCCGTTGCAACGCGCGGCCGAGATCAGTCCGTTGCCGGAATATCTCTGGACACTGTCGGATGCGTTGCGCGCGAATGATCAGATCACAGAAGCGGAGGCCGTTGAAACTCAACTGAGCGCAACGGGTGCCATATCCGATCCGCGGACCTTCGCACTTTTTCTGGCTAGTCGTGGAGAGAATCCCGCGCTCGCTCTGCGCCTCGCCACTTCTGAGCTGGAATCCCGTCACGACATTTTTACTTACGACGCGCTCGCGTGGGCCCAACTGGCCAATGGACAGGTAGAGAAGGCGCAAGAAAATATTCGTCAGGCCGTTTCCGAAGAAACGAAAGACGCGCGGCTTTTTTATCATGCCGGCGCGATCGCGGCCGCCGCTGGAGCGAAAAGCGAGGCGCTCGACTTTCTCCATCAAGCGCACGCGCTCGAACAGATGCTTCTCCCTTCCGAGCGACTAGCTCTAGGTCAACGAAGCGCCGCTTTACTCGAAAACAACTCTCAAATTTCGTCGAAGTAAGAAACTGAATAGAAACGCACATAACGCACATGAAACTACACTCCATTCCTAAACGCACCGCTGTGGTGTGCACGGCGCTCCTCGCGTTCGCCGCGCTCATGCCCTTGCCGGCGCACGCTTCCAGTCACATGGACGCCCCACTTATCACCCTGGACCCGGCGGCGAATACGACCGACGTCTATGCCTTCCTTACCCAAAAGAGCGGCGCGAAATTTCTCGACCTTTCTCTCGCGGTCTATCCGTTCGAAGAGCCTGGGATCGGACCGAACAAGTATAACTTTGACGATAACGTCCTTTATGAGATCCACGTCGCCTTGGGAGCTGATGTGGCCGCGGGTAACCCCACCATCACTTACCAGTTCCGGTTCACGACTTCCTTCAAGAACCAGAACACCATCCTGCAGTCCTACACTGGAGTGGTCAACGATGTGGACGATGCCAACCAAAACCTGACCCAGACCTACACCGTGACCGCGATCGATCGTCGCACCACACCGGCGACGACCACGCAAATCGGCACCGGCAAAGTGCCGCCTAACAACCAGGGTATCGCGACGCCGTTCTACAACACCGGCAATGACGGAAATAATCTCGCGAAACCGGGCGTCAACGATCCGGCTAACCTCGATAAGTATACTACCCAAAGCATTATCAACCTTACTGGCGGCGGGCGTGCTTTCGCGGGCCAGCGTGAAGATGGCTTCTACGCCGATATTCAATCGGTCTTCGACCTGCTGAATTTCCGCAAAGGCACCAGCACCTTCGATAGTCAGGCCGGGTTTAACTTGCACGAGATGATCCTGGAAATTCCGGTCAGCTCTCTTGGTGGTGACCAGCAGGTGGTCGGTGTGTATGCTACCACCAGCCGTCAGACGATGCGTGTCTTGAGCGCCGGGCCGGGTTCAACGGCCCCGGTTAATTCCGGAGCCTTCGTCCAGGTCGGTCGTCAAGGTAACCCGCTCTTCAACGAAGGTCTGGTTGCGATCGTCGATAAGGATCTCTACAGCCGCACCCAGCCAAATCAGGACTCGGCGACTTTCGATAAGTATGCGCGCACTCCCGAGCTGGCGAAGTTGATTAACCAGCTTGTTTTCAAATCTACCGTCGCGCCGGAAACCAATCGCACAGACCTGGTCGGCATTTTCATTCCCGATTTAATCAAAACGGATCTTTCGACCGGCCCAGCGCGACTCGCTGGCGGCGGTTCGAATTTCGCCGCTAACCCCGATGACAACGGCTTCAGCCGTCTCGGCATCTTCGGCATGGACACGCTCACCAGCACGGTGCAAACCTTTCTCGGCTCCAATCAGGTCCCGGGCGGCTGGCCAAACGGACGCCGCTTCGGCGACGACGTGCTCGACATTGCGGTCTCCGCGATCATCAGCGACTTGCGCACGAGTCCTCCCACCATCCGTTCCGCGGATGGAATCGATAACGTGAGTAAGAACGACAGCGTCTATAGCAAAGTCTTCCCATATGCCGGCACGCCGCATAACGGTCGCAATCACGATCATCATGACGTGACGGCCACAGGCGCGGGATCTGCCAGTCGCTTCCAGAACGTTTCTACGCGCGGCAATGTCATGGGTGGTGACAACGTGCTCATCGGCGGAATTATCGTCGGCGGCACCGGTAACAAGTCCGTTCTTGTGCGTGCTCTCGGGCCTTCCCTCCCAGTTCCTGGTCCGCTGGCCGATCCGGTCCTTCTGATCTATCAAGGCAGCACTAAGATCGCGGAAAACGATAACTGGAAAACTGGTGGCCAGCAGGCGGCGATCATGGCGACTGGTAAGGCTCCGATGAAAGATACGGAATCCGCCATCATTATCGACCTCGCGCCCGGCGTTTACACCATGCTTGTGGGCAGCCACGACACGACCACAGGCATCGGCCTGGTCGAAGCCTACGAATTGCCGTAACAAAATTGCTCGTTTGGTTATGCGGGCCGATCCGATTTCTTTTGGATCGGCCCGCATCTTTGCTGCGGAAATTTGATGAAGGTTCTTTTTCCCTCGACTGCCGGTTGGGCGGCGTTCCTCGTGGGAGTGGTTATCACCTTCACGCGAATTTCGGCGTTCGCGCACGATCCCGGTCTCAGTTCGGCCAATCTCGAATTTGCGGATCGCGACCTACGTCTCCAACTAACTTTTAATGAACGGGACCTGGCCGGATTGCTCGGAATTTCAGCCGCGGAATTGCGCGCCGGCAGCGATGATATTTCCGCGAAACTTAACAACACCGCGCGCCGCGCTGCGCTCATTCAGGTGGACGGGACGGCGCAAACGCCCGCATCGATCGAAAACAGCATCGATGAAAATAACAACGTGGAGTTCCGTTATATTTTCCTTTTGCCGGCAGACGCCAGACAGATCGAATTTCAATCAATCCTCCTGCCCGATTTGTCCTTCGGTCATCGGCAGGCCTTCGCAGCGGTCGATAACCATGGAACAGAAGTCACGCGGCGAATTCTCAGCGCGCGTGATGGTCTAACGAGTATTCCACTTGCCGAGCGGTCCGCGGAAATCTCGAGAAATAGTGAGAGCCGGTTTTTGCAATTCCTGCTTCTCGGCATTCGCCACATCCTTACCGGATACGATCATCTGCTTTTTCTCTTTGGCCTTCTGATCGTTTGTCGCGGACCGCGCCCGGCCTTGCTTCTCATCACTTGTTTCACTCTGGCGCATTCGCTTACTTTGGCGCTTTCGACTTTTGGATTGGTCAATCTGCCGAGTCGTTTCGTGGAAGCGACAATCGCCGCCTCGATCCTTTACGTTGGACTCGAGAATTTGATCCGCCGCGACACAGTTTTGCGCGGCCGCTGGCTCCTCACTTTCGTCTTCGGCTTGGTGCACGGCCTCGGCTTCGCCAGCGTCTTGCACGAAATGGGAATTGCCAGGACGGGCCTCGGCGCGGTCGTGCCGCTGGTCGCATTTAATATTGGGGTAGAGACAGGTCAGCTCGCGGTCGCCGCGATTGTTCTTCCGGTGATCTGGCAATTGCGCCGTCGCCCATCCTTCGTCGGCATCGGCATTCCGGCGTGCTCGCTCCTAGTCGGAATGGCCGGCGCCTACTGGCTACTTGAGCGGACCATTCTCGCCTGATCTGCCACAAAACGCCTAACGAGTGGTTACCAGATGCTCACCATCTTGTCCGGTGGTCGAACCATCGGGCAATCGTCCGGCAAATTGAAGGCCGCCTTGAAATCGGGCGAATTCGAAAGCGGTCCGTTGCAACGATACTTCGTCGGTGAATGCGGGTCGGTGTTGAGGCGCAATTTGAGCGCTTCGTCGCG
>JALZAX010000227.1 GCA_030948055.1 Verrucomicrobiota bacterium
GCGTCGTGCGGGATATCATGACTCCGCGCGGCGATGTCATCTACCTCGATATCGAAAAGAGCTTCGACGAAAACGTGCGTAACGCACTGGAATCACGACACACACGTTTCCCGCTTTGCCGCGCGCACCTCGACGAAACGCTCGGCCTGGTTCACATCAAGGAGCTGGTGCCTTTGATGCGCGCTCCGCAAGCCGATCTCATGAGCATCCGGCGCGATGTGCATTCCGTTCCGGAAATGATGTCGCTGGAAAAGTTACTCAATCTTTTTCTGACCAAACACGCCCATCTGGCGATGGTGGTGGACGAATATGGTGGCTCGGTCGGAATGGTGACGCTCGAGAACGTGCTCGAAGAATTGGTCGGCGATATTCAGGACGAATTCGACAAGGAGAAGGAGGAATTTCGCGAGCTGAACGAGAACGAGTTCGTCATCGAAGGCTCGGTTGGTCTATACGAATTGCAGGATCTGGCCGGGCTATCTTTGGAGAGCGCCGATGTGAGTACCATAGGCGGTTACGTGACGCATTTGCTCGGTCATTTGCCGAAGCAGGGCGAAGAAGTGCAGATCGAAAATTATCTCGTTACCGTCACCAAGACCGATGGCCGCCGCGTCGAGCAATTGCACTTTCGCAAATCGAGCGAAGCAGCGCTGGCGGAACAGACTGCCAAGTCGGACGCCGCCTAACGAGTCGTTAGTTTCGTTCTATGGAACTCACGATCGAGACCGATGTGACCTGTCCGCATTGTGGCGAATCATTTCCGTTACTGATCGATACCTCGCAATCCTCGCAGTCGTTGGTGGAAGATTGCACCGTTTGTTGCCGGCCGATTCAATTAACCATTCTCTGCCAACCCGGCGAAGTATTGGAAGTGAACGAAGGCGTCTGAGACGTCTACGATGCCGCATCTGGTTTCGCGAGCAATTTGGGGCGGCGACGCAATTGTGCGGTCAGAGTTTCGATGGCGCGCAAAGTTTGCGGACTGATGTGATGCTCCATCCCTTCGACGTCGTGATCGATCACGCGCTTGTCCAGACCGAGTAGCCCGAGGAAGTCGGTCAAGAGTTGATGCCGGCGCGCGATGTTGCGCGCGAGAGATTCGCCCGCGGAAGTTAAAACCAGGCCACGATATTTCTCGTACTTGAGCAAACCGTCGGCATCGAGTCGTTGCACCATATTGGTGACGCTGGCCTGCGAAATTTTGAGGCTGCCGGCGATATCGACCACGCGAGCGTAACCTTTGCCGTTAATCAATTCGAGAATGCGCTCGAGATAGTCTTCCACCGCGGTCGAGTTGCGAGCTGCTGATGTCTTGCGCGACGTCACGAGGCAGTAGCTAGCCGCGCTTGCTCTTATTGGTCAAACCAAAAATATTTTGCCGTTGACATATTCGTAGTAAGAGACAACTAAATTAGTCGTGCCTAATCTGCGGACCAGCGCCGATGAACTGCATTCGCGGGCGGGATTTCGTTCCCAACCGCGGTTGCCGTCGCTCTCCGAGGTGCATCGCAGTTTGGTTGTGCCGGTGGGGGCGAGTTTTTGGCGCAAACTGATTGCCTTCGCCGGTCCGGGATTCCTCGTCGCGGTCGGTTACATGGATCCAGGAAATTGGGCAACTGATTTGGCGGGCGGATCGAAGTACAATTTCACGCTGCTCTCGGTCATCATGTTATCGAACCTGATGGCGATCCTTTTGCAGGCGCTCTCGCTCAAGCTCGGCATCGTGACGGGACGCGATCTGGCCCAGGCGTGTCGCGATCATTTTAGCCGGCCGGTTTCCTATTTTCTTTGGTTCGTCTGCGAGGTCGCCATTGCCGCCTGCGACCTCGCGGAAGTGATCGGTTCCGCCATCGCCTTGAAACTTCTCTTCGGAATTCCGTTGCTGCTCGGCGTCTGTGTGACCGCGCTGGATGTGCTGATCGTTTTGTTTTTGCAGAACAAAGGCTTTCGCTACATCGAAGCGCTCGTCATCACGCTCATCGCCGTCAT
This sequence comes from Verrucomicrobiota bacterium, assembly GCA_030948055.1. GTDB lineage: Bacteria > Verrucomicrobiota > Verrucomicrobiia > Chthoniobacterales > UBA10450 > JACCTI01. The sequence goes on from JALZAX010000227.1 coordinate 1,990, forward strand.
CGGCGGATGTTTTGCGTGGGAATTGATCGCCTCCCGCCCCGACTTGTTAGGCATCGCGAAAGGCTTTGTTCCTTCACCGCAAATCATCAGCGATCCGGGCATGCTCTACATCGCCATCGGTATTCTCGGCGCGACAGTCATGCCGCATAATCTATATCTGCATTCGTCGATCGTGCAGACGCGTCGCTACGAGCTGAGTGCGTCCGGCAAACGCGAAGCGATCAAGTTCGCCACGATTGATTCAACGCTCGCGCTGATGTTCGCGCTCTTTATCAATGCAGCGATTCTCATTGTCTCCGCCGCCACGTTTTATTCGCGCGGTCGCAATGACATCGCGGAAATCCAGGATGCCTATCAATTACTCTCGCCCATGCTGGGCGTGACTGGTGCGAGCACGCTGTTCGCGCTCGCGCTGCTGGCCTCCGGGCAAAATTCCACTCTTACCGGAACGCTCGCGGGACAAATTGTCATGGAAGGATTTCTCAACATCCGCATGCGACCGTGGCTGCGTCGCTTGCTCACGCGCGGCATCGCAATCATTCCGGCGATCATCGTGACCGGCATCTCCGGCGAACGGGGAACGACCAACTTGCTTGTGCTCAGTCAAGTGGTGCTGAGTTTGCAGTTGAGCTTCGCGGTTTTTCCGCTGGTCATGTTCACGAGCAATAAATTGAAAATGGGTGAATTTGTGAACAGCGCGTTGACGAAAAGTCTGGCGTGGTGCGTTGCGGTGGTGATTGCAGCGCTCAACGGTTGGTTGTTGGTGCAGACCTTTCGCGATTGGTTCGCTTAGTTATGTATCAAACCATTCTCGTTCCGGTGGAGAATCGCGAGACCGATCGCACCATCCTGAAGCATGTGCGCTCGCTGGCGCATCTGGCGAAGTCGCGGCTGATGCTGATTCATGTCGCGGACGGATGGGTCGCGCGAAATTACGAGCGGTTGAAACTGCAAGAGAGCGAAGAAATGAAGCAGGATCGCGAATACCTGGAGAATCTGGAGCGCGAACTGAAGAGCGAAGGATTTGAGGTCAGCTCGGTTTTGGCGATGGGCGATCCGGCCGAGCAGATAATCCAGACTGCGAGATCAGCGCGCGTCGATCTCATTGCGATGACCACGCATGGTCACAAATTTCTCAGCGATTTTCTTTACGGCAGCACAGCGGACAAGGTGCGTCATGAAGTAGATATCCCGGTGCTGCTCGTGAAGGTGAAGGATTGAAGACGCTTTTCCTGACGAACGAATATCCGCCGAATGTTTACGGCGGCGCGGGCGTGCACGTTGATTATCTCTCGCGCGAATTGGCGAAATTAATGCCGGTCGAGGTCCGTTGTTTTGGAGAACAAGATTCGCATGACGGAAACTTGCGCGTGATCGGTTTTAGGGTGGACGCGGAAAATTTCACCTGCCCGAAACCGTTACGCTCAGTTTTCGGGGCGGTGCAGCGCTGCACGAATTTCAACACCGTTAATATCGATGCGGATCTCGTGCATTGTCACACCTGGTACAGTCACTTCGGCGGAATTTTAGCGAAGATGAATTACGGAATTCCGCTTGTGGTCACGGTGCATTCGCTTGAACCGCTGCGGCCGTGGAAGCGCGAACAACTTAGCGGCGGCTACGATTTCACCGTCTGGCTGGAGAAAACCGCGCTCGAAATGGCGGACGCGGTCATCGCCGTTTCGGCGGAAACGAAACGCGACGTCGAACGTCTTTTCCAAATCAAGCCGGAACGTCTGCATGTGATTCATAACGGCATCGATCTCGATGAATATCACAAGGTCACGACAACGGATGCGCTGAAGCGTTATGCAATCGATCCGGCGCGGCCGTTCGTCTTGTTCGTCGGCCGCATTACGCGGCAGAAGGGAATTATTCATCTGCTGCACGCCATCGAACATATGGCGGCGGGTTTCCAGATTGTGCTGTGCGCGGGCGCCCCCGATACGCCGGAGATCGGCCGCGAAATGGAAGAAGCCGTGCAGCGTGCGAATGGAAAACACGGCAGCGTGGTTTGGATCCGCGAGATCGTGGATAAGCCGACGGTCATCGAGCTGTATTCTCAAGCGGCGGTTTTTTGTTGTCCTTCGGTTTACGAACCGTTCGGCATTATCAATCTGGAAGCGATGGCGTGCGAGACGGCAGTGGTCGCGAGTGCCGTCGGGGGCATTAAGGAAGTCGTGGTCGATGGCGAAACAGGATTTCTCGTGCCGATGGATCTCGAGAATATCCAGGCGTTCGAACGCGGACTGGCGGAACGCATTGACGAATTGATGGCGAAGCCACGGCTCCGCGAAAAATTTGGCCGCGCCGGACGAAAACGCGCGGAAGAGAAATTCAGTTGGAGCGCAATCGCGCAACAGACGAAGGCGCTCTACCAGAAGCTGATGTAGCTTCCGGGATGTTCGTCGATCGGATAAAAGTTTTCGCGCAAGCCGGCAATGGCGGGCGCGGTTGCGTCAGTTTCCGACGCGAGAAATTTGTTCCGCGTGGTGGTCCCGATGGCGGCGATGGCGGCAAGGGCGGTGATATTGTTCTGCGCGCCGATGTTCACACCGACAATCTAACAAATCTTTTTTACGAACCGATCATCAAGGCAAAATCGGGTGGACATGGGCAGGGTAAGAAAATGCACGGGCGTGGTGCGGTCCCGAAAATCGTGAAGGTGCCGGTGGGAACGGTGGTCTATAGCACTAACGAGAGCCGTGAAGCTACGGGCCAGGTCGCGGACCTGACGGAAGACGGTGAAGAATTCGTGCTATGCGAAGGCGGGAAGGGCGGGAAGGGGAACGTGCATTTCAAAAGTTCTCGTAATCGCGCGCCGATTCAATTCAGCGAAGGCGAAGAAGGCGAACAAGGCGATTTTCTTTTGGAACTGCGCACGATTGCAGACGCGGGACTGGTTGGTTATCCGAACGCGG